>JAGPHP010000243.1 GCA_018055415.1 Breznakibacter sp.
GGATTGGTTATGTTAATGAATAAAAAGATACCAAATGTAGATCGTATTAAGGCTGCATATAATGTTTTTGAAATATTGAAAAATAATTAACTTTCTCTAAAATTAACATAATACACCTTATACGAAACGTGTTATAATTTACCTTGAAATTCATATACTTATTTCAAAGTTTATAGCCCGAATATCCCTATTCGGGCTTTTTTTATGATTTTTCACGTTATACGATTAACATTTGATCAATGTTCCACGGTTTTAATTAGCCCAGGTGAACAATCCCATCAGCCATACGGCTTAAAGAAGCGGCTCCAGAAGCCTCTTTTCTCTGGTTCAGGTTCCACATGTTCAGGGATAGGAATCCGTTTAGGCTCGGCAGTACTCAATCCGTCCTCATTCAGTTTCTCTGACCGAGGATTCGTTGCTATATCCTGGTTAGATGTCTGATCGGTAAACGTAGTCATATTGGCTTGTGGGGGCTTCATCTCAATGAGTGTAAGCAGCGTATCTATACGAGCATTCGCTTTAGCTTCCCGATCTTCTGCTTTTTCTAACTGTTTCTTTAAAAAATCGATCTGATTCTTGAGTTCTACGACTGTATTATCAGTGTATTCATGTGTATTTGTGTCTTGTATTGAAGACGTATTAATACGTTCTTTATGTTTTGTATTAGAGGGTTCTCCATACACACGGAGTAGTTCTGAAAAGTCGATAAAACTGTCATGATCACGACTTAAAACCCCGTTTTTTATATCTTTATATAAGGTTGCCCGTGATTTTTTATACAGTGTTGCAGCATCACTGACACTGTATTTTGTACTTGTTTTCATGGTGTATTGCTGTGTATTAGGGATACGTATTGAAGAATACAATAAGTGTATTCTTCAATACACTCAAGGTTTGAAGCCTAAGTTCTTTAAGTAAGGTAAAAATTGCTTCTGTTGTTTTGGATCTCTCAGCATGTCTTTAATTTTTGATGCTAAAGCTTCATAGCTTTCGCCTTCGAATGCCAAGTGGGAAAGCTCATGAAGACGAGATAGCTGATTACCAAACATATTGATTTGGGCATCTGTCAGCTTATAAAAATCTTTTGCTATATCTGTATCCTGGTGGCTAATGCTTTTGGTCTTTTCTTTAAAAGAAAACAGAATATGGGTAACTTTACGTCCAGTCTTCTTCTGCTCGTATGTTACTTTTAAAGGGCTGTACTCATTTATTTGGTCTACTGCGGTATCAATAACCCATCTTTTTAAATCAGCGAATAGAGGGTATCTTTTGCCGAGTTCCAGCATCTTCCGTAAACTCTCAACAGAGATTTCACGTTTTCCTATGGATCGATATTGGCTTAATAACTCATAGATGCGTATTGCATATGCACTACTCATACCAGCTATATCTGATAAAGAATACTTCGTAAATTCACGGCTTAAATTAGAAATGAACGGTAAAATCTCTTTAGAAAATCTAAGTCCGACAACGCTTTTACTTTCCAAAAATCGTATAGATTGAACCCATCTCATTTTTATAGATTCATCATCAATAGCTAGGTTTATCGACCTATCATATAAACGATTAACACCATCTTTTAGATCTCTATAAGCTGTTTTTTCATGGACACCTAAATTTTTTAAATCATCAACTGTAACTCGATAAATTTCATCATCTGTAATTTCTTCATATCTACTAATTTTACTGATAGCTGCTAAAACTATACGTTGCTCTGTTGAGCTTAGCTGGTATGACGCTTCAATGACTTGGTTTGATTTAACGATTAACTCTTTTTTAGATAAGTCCATTATTTATACTTTTTAACAAATTATGAGAACTATAATATTCTCATAGTTAGTAGTCAATCCCTCATAATTAAGTAGTCAATCCCTCATAGTTAGTAGTCAATCCCTCATAGTTAGTAGTCAATCCCTCATAGTTAATATCTAAAACCCTTGCTATATAAGGGTTACAGAGGACTTAAAAGATTTAAAAGATTTAAAAATAATTAAAAAAGAACATTTGAAAAATTGCCCTATGTTTTCGCTAGGCTCAAACTCTATTGAATCTCGCTTACGCTCGATTCGTTGGGGCAATTTTCTGGTTAATCTCGTTGTGACTTTAACGAAAAGCAAAAGCAACTATGAATTCGCTTCGCTCATTTGTTCTTTTTTTCTCGCTACGCTCGGTCTAGATTCAGTTTTCTGCATGTGATCTATGTTCTTTTATGCTTCACAGCATAAAAAGCAGTTTTTCAGAGAGTCGAGATGCGAATTTTAGTAGTTCGCTCGTAGACACTCGCTCTTTTGATACCTATTAGGTATTAAAAGCATAAAAGGCGATGGATTATTTTTATGGGTTCTAGAAAGCGATCATTTGCGTTTTAAGCGATGATCGACTTTGTGATTTGGATTTCTATGTTTTAAGTCTAAGTTGCGCTGAAATGAGCGTTTATTGCGATTTACGCACCTTTTTTAGAAGTACTTTATGAAACTCTTCCTGATTGATGTTGTACGTTGGCAGCGCATCTAAGGCTAGAAAAAATAAGCGACTGGCTTCTTCGTTGTCTTGTGTCATGGCGATGGCTTCTTTGAAAAGCGCACTATTGCGTATTCTTTTTACAGTACCAACACTGTTCTTAATTCTATATTCAACTGCTTTTAAATTATTTGGATCAGTCTTGATTTGGAGATCTTTCCAAATAGATAAGACAATACCGCCCAATGCATATTTAAGCTGATTTTCAGCATTTCGCTTCTTCTGGGCTTCCGTCAGTTCTTTGTTGGTTTTATTCAAAATATCCCGTTTATGTTCGTTCTCCAATCGGATTCGGTTGTCTAGAGCCGCTTTTTCTATTTTCTGGTAGGACTCTAATGCTCGATCCAGGCGAAAGAATGTGTCCTGGTCTTGCTCTTTTTCAAGCAGCTGCAAAATTTCGATTTCATTAGCTAAAAGCGGCTGCTTGTTCCTTTGTTTAATTTGAATTTGAGGGATCAGTGCCTGCCTTTGTTCAAATTTAATTTTTTCGCGATGGACGACTTTTAACAAGCGCAGGTCTTTTTCATCTAATTCGTAATCTTGCTTACTGATGAGTATGTGGGCAGCTTGTTTCTGGTTTTTCTTAAGGAAGTCTAGATTCCTTAGAAATTGTTCTAATTCGAGCAAATCTTTTGATGAGAGTACTTTTGCAGGTCTTCCACGTGCTGCCATCGCATTCTCCGTAGGCATAAAGAGGGAACGGTTCTTATGATTTCAGACCATTATATGCTACCACGGGAATAATTAAATAAAATGTGGGAACATTTTATTTAATTA
>JAGPHP010000076.1 GCA_018055415.1 Breznakibacter sp.
GCGTAAGTGCCTTTATGATTTGCGTAAATGAGCTTACCGACTTGAAATGTAATAAGCGAGAGATCTTAAAACCTTTGTCTATCTTACTAGCCCCTTTTGCCCCTCACACGGCCGAAGAGCTTTGGAGTAAACTGGGCGGAACCGAGTCGGTGTGTAAAGCACAATGGGTGGCGTTTGACGAAAAACATCTGGTTGAATCATCCTTTACCTATCCTGTCTCCTTTAACGGAAAAACACGATTCACTCTGACATTGCCACTCGATCTATCGGTTCCCGAAATTCAGAAAATTGTGTTAGAACACGAACAGGCAGTTAAATGGATAGAAGGCAAACCAATTAAAAAGGCTATCATCATACCAAACAAAATCATAAACATTGTGGTTTAGATTGGCAATAAGCCTTCATAACTAATGAATATTAAATAGTGTAGTATCTAGGCTTTGAGAATAGTGTAAAGAAATTGAAATAATTAATTGTCGTGTTTTATCGAAGTTAACGGCAAAGTCCCTCTCCCTTGGAGAGGGATTTAGGGTGAGGCCAATTTAAAACAGTAAATTTTGCACTCTCATTTCTTAGTAGCAATTTGCTTAACACCATAGGTGTAGCCCTATAATAACCCCCAGATTCATCTGGGGGTAGTAAGAATTTACGACATACAACTCTGTAGGAGTTGACCTAATATGATGGGCTAAAAAATCAACTTCCAGAGAGTTGTTGGGCCAAAACAAAGTTTAAAACGAGTAATAACATGGAGAAAAAAAAGATTTTTGACATCATAAAAAACTACACGTTTTTAACCTTTGGCATCGCATGCGTGGCTTTTGGATGGTCGGGATTTCTTATCCCATCTAAAATTATTTCAGGCGGATTAGCCGGTATTAGTACCCTGTTGGCCTATCAATTTGGATGGAACATCGGTTTAACCACCTTAGCACTCAATGGCTTTTTAATTTTGTTAGCCATCAAAATCATTGGGGCATCATTCGGCGTTAAAACCGTTTATGGAGCGGTACTTTTTTCAACGTTATTAACCATCTTTGTCCCGCTTTTTCCCGATCCTGTTGTGTCTGATCGTTTTATGGCAACCGTGTTAGGTGGTATTATTGCAGGCGTAGGTGGCGGCATCATCTTCATCAATGGCGGCTCAAGTGGCGGAACCGACATCATTGCCATGATCATTAACAAATACAAAAACCTCAGTTTGGGTCGATTATTAATGATCGTAGATGCAGTCATCATCACCTCCTCCTATTTGGTCTATCAATCGGTAGAAACCATTGCTTACGGATTTGTAACGCTCTCAATTACAGCGTATGCCATTGATATGCTTATTACGGGTGATAAACAGTCGGTACAATTTTTAATCATCACTAAAGAGTACCAAAAACTGGCCGATGCCATCATTCACGATGCCAACAGAGGCGTTACAGTCTTAAATGGAACAGGCGGTTTTTCGGGTAACGATGTAAAGGTGCTAATGGTAATGGCGCGTAAAAACGAATCAACCCGAATATTAAAACTAGTGCAAGATATTGACCCCGATGCCTTTTTGACCATGGGCAACGTCATGGGGGTATATGGTCAAGGATTTGACAAAATAAGAATTTAAGGCATGTTTAAAAATTTAACGAAGAGACAAAAAATAGTATTTTCAACCGTTGGGGTTGTGGTAATAGCCATCTTATACACCTTTATCTACTATATTCCTAGTAAATTTGTGGTGGATAAGGAGGGGTTAGATTACACCGACTCCATCCCAGCCAAAATAGTTGCTCCTATAAAAATGATCTATGGAGTACCCCAAGACTCCTTTAACATCGAAACCGGAAGAGTTAGAAACGGGGAGAGTTTGGACAAGTATCTACAAAGCTTCAACCTCACAAACGAACGCTTTACCGAAGCCATCAACAAAGCCAATGCCGTGTTTGATCTACGTAAAGTGCGAACAGGCAATAAATGGGCTAAACTTCTCTCAAAAAAGGGCGATAGTATTGAGGCGCACCTTGTGTATGAAATCAACTATATCGATTTTTTGCACCTCTCTTTGGGCGATACCATTATAGCAAAAATTGGGAAAAAAGAGGTTAAATCACTACCAAAAATATCATCCGGCACCATCAACTCCTCTCTTTGGAATGCCATGAAAGAGAGTCACACAAACCCGCTGTTAGCCATCGAGTTATCAGATATTTTTGCATGGTCGGTGGACTTCTTTGGCATTGGCAAGGGTGATAGTTATAAGGTTTATTACGATGAGGATTATGTAGATGGAGTATCCATAGGAATTAGTAATATTCATGCAGCTATTTTCAAACACAAAGGTCGCGACTTCTACGCCTTTAAGTTTGCCGAGAATGGGGTTGATAACTCCTATTACGATGAAGTTGGAAACAGCTTAAAAAAGGCATTTTTAAAAGCGCCACTCAAATTCTCTCGTATCAGCAGCAAGTTTTCTCGTAGTCGCTTTCACCCGGTGTTGAAATATTTCCGTCCACATTTAGGAATCGACTATGCAGCTCCTACCGGTACACCCGTTTATACCATTGGCGATGGAACCGTTATTGCCCGAGGCTATGATGGCAAAGGGGGCGGCAACTACGTAAAAGTACGACACAACAGTGTTTACACCTCGGTATATATGCACCTTAATAAAATTGAATCAGGTATCAACACAGGAAGTTCTGTCCGACAAGGTGAGGTAATTGGTACGGTTGGGAAAACAGGCTTAGCCACAGGACCACATCTCGATTTTAGGGTCTATATGAATAATTCGCCCATCGACCCGCTCAAGATAGAGTCTCCGTCGGTAGAACCAATCAAAGAGCAGAATATGAGTCGCTATAAAGAGTTCATCGCACCACTACAAAAAACGCTTGCAACGGATTCAATAAAGTAATCTGTTATTGAGATGTTAAACTGCATCACTTACTATTTGTAGAAATAAAATATTGTTACATTTGTAGAATTGGCTTCGTTTGGCGAACTCAATTGGTGTGAATATATAATAAACATTGACTATGCAAGAGCCTGGGGAACAACCAACACTTTTTCAGAAACTTAAATATAAGTATCGCTTCGCCATTTTTGATGAGCAGACTTATGAAGAGCTTTGGAGATTAAGACTTTCGCGCATGAATGTCATTGGTTTTTTTGGAACCTTTGCCATCTTGGTTATTTTTGCCGTTACCATTCTCATTGCATTCACACCACTAAGAGAGTATATTCCAGGTTATCCTAGCACAAATGAGAGACAAATTATTGTAAAAAATGCGCAACTAGTTGATTCACTGATCTATGAACTCAAAACCAGAGATCGTTTTTTTCAGGTAATTAAAAATATCCATACAGAGCAAAACCTTGATAGTACAGCTGTAGATAAGTACAAAAAAGCACGTCTCGACACCACCACTATCACGGTTAAGCCACAAACTAGCCGTACTCCGGAGGATGAGAGTTTTAGAAAACAGGTGGAACAAGAGGAGAAGTTTAATGTAAAGAAGGATGGTACTACAGGTAAAAATGTAATAGACTACTCCTATTTCTTCTCGCCCGTAAAAGGGATTGTCACCAATAGATTTGGTGAGACATCTAACCATTTAGGAATCGATATCAGTAGTGTTCCTGGAGCAAGAGTTGCTTCAATTTACGACGGATCAGTTATTTTTGCAGGGTTTACCGTTGAAAGCGGATATGTTATTCACATTTTCCACCCCAACAATATGGTTAGTGTTTACAAACATAATTCGCAACTTCTCAAAAAAGTGGGTGATCGAGTTAAGGCAGGTGAACCAATTGCCACTGTTGGTAACTCAGGTGAATATACAACAGGACCACATCTCCACTTTGAGTTATGGTACAACGGCGAACCTCTCAACCCTGAAGAGTATCTTTCATTTAAATAACAGAACATATCAATGATAAAAAACATTGCAATATTAGGTTCCACAGGCTCAATAGGAACCCAAGCCTTGGAAGTAATTGAAGCAAACCCACAACTATTTCAGGTTGAAGTATTAACGGCAAACAACAACGCCCAGCTCCTTATTGAGCAAGCCATTAAGTTTAATCCAAACGTTGTTGTTATTGGAAATAAAGAATTATATCCTCTTGTAAAAGAAGCACTTACCGACACCGACATAAAAGTATATGCTGGCAACGAAGCCATTGCTCAAGTGGTAGAGATGGATAGCATCAATACCGTTCTGACTGCCATGGTCGGATTTTCGGGACTACAACCCACCGTAAATGCTATTAAAGCAGGAAAAACAATAGCTCTGGCTAATAAAGAGACCCTTGTGGTGGCTGGTGACATTATAACAAAAATGGCTCACGAAAATAGAGTGGAGATACTCCCTGTGGATTCGGAACACTCCGCTATTTTTCAATGTTTGGCAGGCGAATTTGCCAACCCAATTGAGCTTATCTATTTAACCGCTTCGGGAGGTCCATTTAGAGGAAAAAATGTTGATTTTTTAAGGAAAGTCACCAAATGTCAAGCCCTCAACCATCCTAATTGGAAGATGGGAAATAAAATCACCATCGACTCGGCCTCGCTAATGAATAAAGGCTTTGAAGCCATTGAAGCCAAGTGGCTCTTCGGCTTAAAACCCGATCAGATAAAAGTTGTCGTTCATCCGCAATCAATTGTACACTCGCTCGTGCAGTTTGAAGACGGCTCCATTAAAGCGCAATTAGGTCTTCCCGACATGAAGCTCCCGATACAGTATGCTCTAGGATTTCCGAAACGCATTGCCAATAGCTTTCCTCGCTTCAACTTTATGGATTATCCTCAACTATCTTTTGAACAAGCAGATGTGGAAGTTTTTAGAAATTTGAAGATAGCCTACAACTCCATGGAAAGAGGCGGCAATAGTGCCTGTATTGTAAATGCCGCTAACGAAATTGCAGTAGATGGCTTCTTAAATTCAAGATGTGGCTTCATTCAAATGTCCGATATTATTGAACAAACCGAGGCAAAAATGAGTTTCATTAAGAATCCGTCATTAAGCGACTATTTCGAATCAGATCGAGAAGCTCGATTAATTGCTCAATCACTATTAAATAAGTAACAGATAGTATATATTTGCGTAATTTTAAAAACATCAATCATTGATAAATTAAACTATGGATTTCTTAATCAAAGCACTACAACTGATATTAAGTCTCTCAATATTAATCATTTTACACGAGTTTGGCCACTATGCATTTGCAAAGTTGTTTAAGACGCGCGTAGAGAAATTTTACCTCTTCTTCGATCCTTGGTTCTCGCTTTTCAAATTCAAAAAAGGGGAAACAGAGTATGGAATTGGATGGGTTCCACTAGGTGGCTATGTTAAAATATCGGGCATGATTGATGAGTCGATGGATAAAGAAGCTATGAAAGAGGAGCCTAAACCATACGAATTCCGTTCAAAACCAGCCTATCAACGCCTTTTGATCATGATTGGTGGCGTTTTAGTAAACATCTTATTGGCTTTCTTCATTTTTTGGATCATGCTCTTCTATTGGGGCGAATCGTATGTGGATGTCAAAAATGCTAAATATGGTCTCTCCTATCACCCCATTGCTAACGAAATAGGCATTCAGGATGGTGATGTGGTTACCAAAGTTGGCTCCGAAACCGTTGTTGTTCCTAGCGATATCTTAAGAGGCATTCTTCTGAATGAGTCGAGTTCGCTAACTGTCAAACGAGGCGATTCTACTTTTGTCGTGGAGGTTTCTAATGCATACAAACAGAATTTAATAGGTTCAAAAATAAAAGCATTTGCCGATTACAGATATCCTTTCATAATTGACTCTGTATTAACTGGTTCAAATGCCTCAAAAGCTAATTTAATGAAAGGCGATAGCTTAATGGCTATCAATGGTCAAACCAATGCCTTTTTTAATATCTTTCAAATCAAAGCACTTGAAAACAAAAACAAAGCGCTTGAGTTGATGGTTAAACGTGGCAACGATACCCTAAATTTATCGTGCCAAATTACCGAGAACGGAAAAATTGGAATCATTAATCGTCACTACGCCAAAGAGTTTAAGATTGAGACCAAAGAGTACGGATTTTTTGAAGCACTTCCAGCGGGTATTGGAAAAGGGATCTCAACCCTTACAGGTTATGTGACAAGTCTGAAATATCTCTTTACCAAAGAGGGGGCTCAATCGGTAGGTGGCTTTGGGGCGATGGGTAGCATGTTCCCAACATTCTGGGACTGGCACACCTTTTGGGCAACAACAGCATTCTTCTCAATCGCATTGGCGTTTATGAATATTTTGCCAATTCCGGCTCTAGACGGAGGTCATGTCCTTTTCTTACTTTATGAAATTATTACTCGACGCAAACCTAACGAGCAGTTTATGGAGTATGCACAATATGCTGGTATGATACTGCTTTTGGGAATCCTCCTTTTTGCCAATGGAAATGATCTGTTTCGACTTTTTTCAAAATAATAACAGTTAAATTTAAAGATATGAACTCATTACCAATATTCTTATTCTCAATGCCTGGTGGTGGCGAGTGGATTATTATCCTTTTAGTGGTAGTACTTCTTTTTGGAGGTGCAAAAATTCCGCAACTCATGAAAGGAGTTGGCGAAGGAATTCGCGAGTTTAAAAAAGCTAAAGATGGTGATGATGAAAAACCATCAAAATCAGAAACTTCAAAAGATTCAGAAAAGAGTAAATAAATTTATTTCACTATATTAGAGAGCCATTTCCATATTGGATTTGGTCTCTTTTTTTTAAATACCATGAGCAATGAGATCCTTTAAAACAGACAATAGTAGAGTAATAGTTCTGCTTTTAGCCTCTCTCTTCCTGCTCGTCTTCTTGTCAACTAGTAAGGCTCAAACAGCAAAAACAGTTTACCCCGAATATCCCGAATGGATGTACCAAAAACGGGTAGATGCTCTAAATCAAAACTCCCCTATTTTATTTGAATACAACGAGTATGTAAGAGCCTACATCGATGTATATATGGTTAAACGTCGTGACCATTTTCAAGAGATTCTAAATAAATCAAAACTCTATTTCCCTCTCTTTGAGGAGTATCTTGATAAATACAACCTTCCGCTCGAACTCAAATATCTAGCAATTGTAGAATCGGCGCTCAACCCTAAAGCCAAGAGTAGCTCGGGAGCAATGGGACTTTGGCAATTTCTACTTAACTCAGGAAAGATGTTCGACCTTGACGTTACAACCTTTACCGACGACAGATGTGATCCACGAAAATCCACCGACGCAGCTTGTAAATATCTACAATATCTCTATAACAACACTGGCGATTGGCAATTGGCCTTGGCCGGATACAATGGAGGAGTAGGCGAAGTACAAAAAGCACAACTTAAATCGGGTAAGAAAAACTATTGGCAACTCAGACCACATCTAACCGAGCAGATGAGAGGTTATGTGCCTGCATTTATGGCCGTTGCCTATTGCATGAACTACTACGATAAGCATGATTTTCAGATAAATCCTGGAGCTCTATCATTTTTCGAGACAGACTCGGTGCAACTTAAAAAACCGTCATCGCTCTCCAAAATTGCCTCTTTGCTTACTATCGAAACCTCAACTCTGGCAAACTTAAATCCTATTTATACAAAAGATTATATCCCTGTAGGGAATCAACCTATTACCATTGTTATTCCCAAAGATAAAGTTGCCCTCTTCATATCAAAAGAGGAGTTGCTCTATGCCAATATCGATAAAAACACTATTTACAAAACATTCTTATCGGCTAAAGATGTGAATAGTGTCAAAACAAAAAAGATTCACACCGTTGAGGATGGCGAATATTTTCATAAAATTGCTATGACCTACAACTGCCGCATCGAAGATATCATGGGTTGGAATAAGATGAAAACAAAGCGTCTTTTTGCTGGCCAAAAACTTATTATTTGGCAAACAAAGGCTAAAGAGAGTGGATTCTTCTTTGCCGTTGAAGAGGTGCCTCTTGCATGCGCCTCATCTATAAAATAAGTGATTTAAATGAGAGATAATTTATGAGAACCACTTCAACTATTAAGTTACTATTACTTGCAATTATTGGACTTCTTTCAGCGTGTAGCGATAAGGGTTTCTTAGATAAGCCCTCTCCAACAGGCCAAGCTTTCGAGCTAGGAATTGTTCTAAATAATTGCACCAAAGAGAATGAGTCAATAAAGTACTTAAGCGAAATATTGACCCAAAATATGGAGGGTCTTCCGCAAGATGAGCCACTATTTGATGTTTCAACGATCCCTTCAGAGGCCTTCTCGGCTTCATTCAAACTTTTACGTAATCTTGTCATTATCAATGTGAATGCCGAGAATAAAGCCGAAACCATTAAATATCGCTCTAATGTGTGGGCTAAAGATCAAGCGGTTATAACGATTGATGTTCCTAACATTGAATCGCTTTACCATTTTCTCACTCTTCACGAGACTAAGATTCCCAGCTATTTCATTTTAGCCGAGCGACAACGATATCAAGAGTATTGTCAAAAAACCAAGATAAAATCCATAAGTGATTCTCTGCTAAATAAGTTCAACGTTGATATTGCTTTACCCAAGGGTTTTTCCATTTATGAATCAAGAGAGGAGTTTATTTGGATTGGCAAAGAGGTAAATCTCATTCAACAAGGCCTATTGGTCTATTCCTTTAAACTTCATAACGAACAATCTCTTACGTTAGAGAAACTCCTTGAAAAAAGAGATTCGATACTTAAGATACATGTTCCAGGAAATCACAAGGGTAGCTTTATGACCACCGAATATGAGTATCTACCTGTTAGTAAAATTACGGAGATCAATGGTGAACAAACTATGTCAGTAGTCGGTTTATGGAGAGTGTCGGGCGATTTAATGGGCGGTCCTTTTCATCTTTACGCCATTCCTGATGTCAAAAATCAACGCGTTATTGTAATGGATGCTTTTGTCTATTACGCCGAAAAGCCAAAAAAACGCAACTATATTCGCCAGCTAGATGCTATTATGAATACCATTTCTATTAATAAACAGAGCCATGAACATTCAACGACTAAGTAGAAGTGAGCTAATAGATATCTCGGCACAAGAGGAGATAATTAAAGCAACTGCGCAACAGATTATTAAAGATTTTGCGGAGTTTGGTTTCGAAATTAACTTCTCGGGCAATACGGCCAACTTTTACACCGAACTCTTCTCACAGATGGAAGAGTCTGTTAAAGATTTAATCGCAAACCAGCAGACAAAATTTTACAGTTTTCTCTACCGCATCGATATCAGCAACAAAGAGATGGCACTCTACGAACAAGAGATGGCTGGTCAACCCAAATCTACTATAATAACCGAATTAATAATACATAGAGAGATAAAAAAGGTGCTTTACCGCATCTATTACAGTAGTAATCAAAACAGTAAATAATATGATAGAGAATCCAACAATAGCTAAACTTACTGCTTCAGTAGCGTTAGAACTCCCAAAAGGAATTGAAATTGCATACATTGTAAATTCAGCAAAACAACTATCTGATTTTCAAATCCAAGAGTCGCTCATCAACCATATCGAAGAGCGCTTTAACGATAAAAAATCATTGGCATTCGTAAATAAATATCCAGGCGTCGTTGCTGCCAGAGAGATTAAATCGGATGCAACAATTGATAATGCATATTTGCAAAAGTTACGTGAAGATGGTAACACAATTGTTAAGAAGTATCGATCTGAAAAGAGCGAAAAATTTGCCGTTGTTGATCTCGTAGGAGACAAAAAAGCAACATTAGCCTTGATAGAGGGAATTTTACTTGGCAACTATCAATACGATAAATACAAAAGTGATAAAACCGCTCTTGAACTTCCTGTTTGCGAGATTCTTGTGGTAAGTCCAAATATTTCTGCCTGCGACCTTAAAGATCTTAACAATCTTGCACAGGCTGTTTTTCATACCCGCGATTTAGTGAACGAGCCACATCGCAACCAATCGGCCACACAATTTGCTGACAGAATAGTAGAATTATCAAAAGAGGCTGAATTTACCGTTGATGTTTATAATAAATCAAAAATCGAAGCGCTTAAGTTTGGTGGACTTTTAGCCGTAAACAGTGGTTCTGAAGAGCCCCCAACCTTTTCGGTACTTGAGTGGAAACCCGAAAATGCAAAAAATTCACAACCCTATCTATTAGTTGGTAAAGGGGTTGTTTTTGATACAGGAGGTGTCAACATTAAAACCATAAGCATGACCGATATGAAGTGCGACATGGCGGGTGCAGCGGCGGTTGTTGGTATTTTATACGCCGTGGCCAAGAACGAACTTCCTTACCACATTATTGGACTCATTCCAGCCACCGACAATCGTCCCGGCAAAAACGCCTATGTTCCGGGCGATGTAATAACCATGCACAACGGCAAAACAGTAGAGGTACTTAATACCGATGCAGAAGGCCGCATGATTTTAGCGGATGCCTTAAGTTATGGCGACCGTTACAATCCATTGTTAACCATAGATTTAGCAACTCTCACTGGTTCAGCAGCGGTAGCAATAGGTTCGCCAGCTGCTGTTTGTATGGGTAATGCAGATGAAGTACATTTCGAAAACCTTAAAGCAGCAGGGTTTGAAACCAACGAAAAATTGGTGCAATTTCCATTTTGGGATGAATATGGCAAAATGATTGAGTCGAAAGTAGCCGACATGAAAAATATTGGGGGTAAAGAGGCTGGCGCCATTAGTGCAGGCAAGTTTTTAGAGCATTTTGTAAAGGCACCTTATATTCATATCGACATTGCAGCCCCGGCATTTTTAGATGCTGCATCGGGTTATATCCCAGCAGGAGGTACAGGTTATGGAGTGAGACT
>JAGPHP010000244.1 GCA_018055415.1 Breznakibacter sp.
TTGATAACGAATTACAGCTCTATTCAAATAAAGACCACTATTTTCAACAGGGGTTAACTCAATAGCTTTATCAAAATCGGCCAAAGCGAGTTCATATTTTGCCTGTTTGTAATAGAGCATTCCACGGGTAGTATAACTATTGGGCGAATAGGAATTGATGGCCACCATTTTGTCTAAATCTGCAATGCAACCTAGTGTATCGCCTGCTGAAAGACGTGCCATTCCTCTATTTCCAAGAGCTGAACTATTTTTAGGATCGTACTTTAAAATTTCAGTATAATCATTAATAGCATTCTCGTAATCTTTAATATTAATATAGCTTATCCCCCTATTAAAGAGCAAATTAAGATTATTTGACTCAAGCTTCAAACCTTCAGAATAGGCTTTGATTGCCAAATTTGCGCTATCCTCTTTTTCATATAAAATACCCTTCAGATTATAAACATTAATCATAAAAGGGTTGATCTCTAACACCTTATCGCAATCGGCTTGAGCTCCCTTAAAATCGTCGAGGCTATATTTTGCAATGGCACGATAAAAATAGGGCTCAGCCAAATAAGGTTTCACACGAATAACCTTATTAAAATACTGAATTGATAAGATATAGTCCTCAAAATAAAGGGCATTACGTCCAATATCCATTACTCTATCAGTATTTATCTGCCCACGTACGCTCCCCGAAAAAAGTGCAATAAGTAGTATAATAGCTATTTTGTGTAGTCTCAACATCTCAAAAAAATATTTTGAACGAAAATAGTTTAAAATAGTCATCAATTCATTTAAAGAGGGTTAAAATGAGGTTAAAAAAGTGATCTCATTTTTTAATTTATCGAAAAAAATCTTTTCAATTAAACATCTCATTCAGACATTTGTTATATATTCACTTATCTAAATATATAATTTTATAATACATAAATTTTAAGAGATGAAAACAAAAGTACTTTTATTCTTAATAGCCCTATTTGCAGCAACCACAGTCGAGATATCAGCTCAAAATGTTGTAAATATTAAATCCAACGATGTGTCGGGATTCTTAAAAAAGAACAAGACCGTAACTATTTTGGATGTTAGAACGCCTGAAGAGTTTAACTCAGGCCACTTGGAAGGAGCCATAAATATCGATATCCGCAACCAAGATGCGGTTAACAAAATTAATGCGCTCAACAAAGAGGCTAAATATTTAGTCTATTGCAGAACAAGCAATAGAAGCGGGGCAATAACCGACTATATGGTAAAAAATGGTTTTAAAGATGTTACCAAAATGGAGAATGGAATTGTAGGTTGGAACGCAAATCAATATCCACTGGTAAAATAGTTTACGACTTACAATCGTAAACTACTACTAAAAACATTTTTAGAGACAATTTTTGCTACCGAAATCATCTTGGAGGTCTCGAGTTTTGTATCACCTAAATCATATCGATAGGCCGACAAAACGCCTCCAGATGCAACGCAACTATCGACGCAACAGATATTATTGGTAGGGAACTGATTTTTCCCTCCTCCCAAGCAATAGTGCCCAACAAACAAAAAAGGCAAATGGGAGTGATATATGGAGTAGGCAGGCTGAAAATAGGGCGATTCAGAATCAAAAAACTCTTTTGGCATTGTTAAATCTGGTAATAGAAATTTATTACCAAAATGACTCTCTCTAAAAGTCTTGTCCTCAACAGATTGCCACCATTTTACTCTAAACGAACCTCGCTTAATACCCTTGTTGCATTTTATAATTAAATCGTGAGGCAAAATATACTCAATACCTCTAGTAAGTTTATTAATTGCAATACTCTCAAGGGTGTGCTTGTCAATCAATTTACGAAGATATGATTTACGAAGTCTGCCATCATCATGCGCTTTTTTAGCAACTTCCACTGCCTCATCATCCCAATAGGCATGTGCTACCCTAAACTCGCCAAAATCTAAGAATAAAGGGAGGGTGCGCAACCATTTAATATCATCTTTAAAAAGTAATCTATTGGCCTCGTATAGGTCAGTTTGATACTGAATTCGAATAGCATCAAGCTCTTCGGCAAGCGACAATGATGGGCGACGAATGGGACTTCCTTTGGAATTATAGGTGAAATAACAGATGGCATTTAGTTCATGATTCCCTAAAATTGCAAACCCACTTCCATGCTCAACCATCTTTCGCACTAAAGATATAACCCCCTTACTATCTGCCCCTCTATTAACAAAATCGCCCACAAATATAGCTTTGCGAGTTGGGTGACTCCAAACACCTCGCTTTACACTATAATCCATCTTACGAAGCAAATGCTCTAGTTCCGACAAATAGCCATGAACATCCCCAATAATATCGTACATCTAAAATGCTTTTTAACAAAAATAAGAAACTATCAGTCTCAGACAACAACTTGATTCATTTTTTCTTAAATAACCTAGCAAACAAAGAGCATCCGCAAAATGGGTAAACCGTAACTACCCTTTTAGGTAGTCAAAATCAAACCTAAAAGATAACCACAACCAATAGTTTCGGTATAGTACGGCGCACATCCGCTTTGTAAATTTGTATAAAGCCATTTATAACAGATTAAAACAAAGGATATGGAACCCGAAAAGAAAATAGACCTTCAACGTTTTAAAGAGAAATTTATTGAAGAGGCAACCGACCTTTTGGGAGGACTTGATGGCCTACTGATGAACCTCGAAAATGAGCCAAAAAACAAAGATGCAATCAATAATATTTTTAGAGCTCTTCACACCATTAAGGGGTCAAGCGGCATGTTTGGATTCAATGCCATTACGGAGATTACACATGATTTGGAGAACATATTTGATGCCATAAGAAATGGCGACAAACAAATTAACGAATCAATATTAAACCTAACTTTCACGGTTGCCGATCATATCCGTAACTTACTTACTGATGAGGAGCTGAAAAATGCTGATAATATCGAAAATCAGAAGATACTTCTTGAGGGAATTAAAGGATGCAAAGAGTGTAAACAAGGCGCTAAAACAGAGGCAAACTCAATTAAGCTAGAAGCATCCAAAGAAGGTTTAAAGACTTATCAGATAATTTTTAACCCCGACGAAACTATTATTAAACGTGCCATCAACCTATCAATAACGTTTCACGACCTTTTTACTCTTGGGAAATACCACATTCACGCCCCAGCAAAAAACTCAAAATCAACCAATTGGGCAATCTTCTTAATTACAGAAGCAACTATTAACGACATAGAAGATGCACTTCTTTTTGTGATGGATTATTGCAAAATCACAAAAGTGGCAGATTTTGACATTTTTAAAGAGGAAAACC
>JAGPHP010000077.1 GCA_018055415.1 Breznakibacter sp.
CACCATGTTCGTATGGATTTAGTGTCCCTGGATCGATATTCAAATAGGGATCTAACTTCTGAATAGTTACGCTTAAACCTCTTGATTGTAAGAGCTTTGCTAATGATGCCGAAATAATACCTTTACCTAAAGAAGAGGCAACACCACCGGTTACAAAAATGTACTTGGTCTCAGTCACTTTATTGCTTTTTTATTAATACTTCGTTCAAAAAAATAAAGCAACAAATGTAGCTAATTTAATAGTCATTATATGCACCTCTTAAGGAATTTTAACGTGAATGTTAGTCAAAATTATTACGTTTGTTTTTATCTCTAAAATTGCTTTATAACAACTTGTTACATATATTTTTTTAACTGTTATATTCTGATGGCATTTGATAAATGACTTAATGTCAATAATAGAGTGTGAGTTCAATTATTTATGGCTTCTTGGTTTAATCCCAGAAATTCAAAACTATACGTTAGAGATTTTTCTTAGATCGTACGCACGTTAATTAGCCGTTATTGTTTAACTGTTTATTATTAAGTCGGTTAGGGTTTAATCCCGAATTTATAAGAAGTTGCTAATTTAAAATTAAGTACTTATATTTGTACTTAATTAATTACATAAGAGGAAGGGTATGATAGCGGCAAATTTTTCAGAATTCAGAACTAATCTGAAAACATATTTAGACGACGTTGAAGACAATAATGAAACACTTATTGTTAAACGAAAAACTGGAAAAGGGGCAGTTGTGATTTCTTTAGATGAATATAATTCAATCATGGAGACTGTTCATTTACTGAGTTCAAAGTCAAATTCAAATTGGCTATACGAATCTATTAGTCAGATGAAAAATGGACAAACGATAAATGGAAAGTTGATTGAAGAATGATGAGAATTGTTTTTTCAAAGAATGCGTGGGAAGATTATATCTCTTGGCAAACAGAAGATAAAAAGAATCTCAAGAAAATCAATGAATTAATTAAGGATATAATGCGAACTCCTTATGAAGGAATTGGTAAGCCTGAACCTCTTAAATATGATTTGGCCGGTTTTTGGTCGAGAAGAATAGATTTAGAACACAGGCTAGTTTATCAAATTCAGGATAACGAAATATTGATTTATAGCTGTAGATTTCATTATGATTAAAATAAGAACACTCTATACGAAATAAATCTAATGGTGTTTGCTATGCGTTGGTTTAGTGAATATTAAAAGAGTCTATCTAAAGTTATGCTTTAAATAGACTCTTATATATTTTGATTTAAAAAACTAAGTTAGAGTAGCTTTTCTATCTCGTCTAGTTTCTCATTTAATAGAGCAATATTACGTTTACCAGCTTCAATTTTGTTGTTTATCTCTGCAATTAAGCCACTTGAACTTTTCGATTTTGAGAAGAATCCAATGTTGTTTTCAAGTGTAGCAATCTCGTTTTCTAAAGCTTTAAGTTTTGAAAGTATTTGATTACGTTCGAACATCAGCTTGTTGCCACCGCCTTTATTCTCGCCTTGCTTGATATTAGAAAGCTTGCTTTTGAAGTTTTCCATATTCTTTTCGCGATTGGCGTTAGCGCTTGTTTTAAGTATAGCGTTTAGAGCATCGTTAAACTCCTGACTTACTTTATCTTTCTCCTTAAATGGTACATGACCTATTTGTAACCATTGGGTTCTGAAAGCTCTAACTGCTTCAATATTTTCATCTTTAGACGGTGCTAATTCGTAGGCTGTTGCCGCTGCAATGAGCGCTTTTTTAGCTTCTAAGTTTTTAGCTTGTTCTGATCCAGACTCTTTCTTGATTTTTGCTTTCTCTTCAAAGAAAACATCACAAGCTGCTCTGAAACGGTTCCATAAAAGATCCGATTGTTTTTTAGGCGTTGGACCAATGGTTTTCCACTCTTGCTGAAGTTTTACTAATTGATCAGAGGTGTTTTTCCAATCAGTTGAATTTTTTAGCGCTTCAGCTTTTTCACAAAGCTCTGTTTTTTTAGCTAGATTCTCATGTTGAGCCTCTTTGTATTGAGCGTAAAACTGTCTTTTCTTATCGTAAAAACCATCACAAAGTGTTCTAAAACGTTCATAGATCTGAGCATTTTCAGATTTAGGTGCAAATCCAAATGTTTTCCATGCTTTTTGACACTCCAGTAACTCTTCGGTTTTACTATCCCACTCTTTAGGCGAGGTAGGTAAGGTTGCCGAGATCGCTTCTACTTTTTCGCAAAGCGCTTGTTTGCCCTCTAAATTGGCATTCAATTGCTCTTTTATTGAGTCGAAATAAGCATGATATTTTTGGTAAATTTCATCGCCTACTTGTTTAAATTTTTGCCATATCTCATCCTTGTTTTCTAGAGGTACAGGGCCAGCCTCTTTCCACTCGTTATGAAGCTGTTGCATCATTTTTTGAGCTTTTAAGATAGGAGTATCTTTTAAAAGCGCCTCGGTTTTTTCAATAATTCGAAGTTTAACCTCCAAATTCTTTTTAAAATCAAGCTCTTTTAATTCTTTAGTGATTTTAGCTAGATCGTAAAATTGATCAATATAGTGCTGATAAGTATCCCACAAATCTTTGGCTTTTGCACTTGGAACAGCTCCAATTTCACGCCATTTTTGTTGCAATACTTTAAATTCGTTAAACTTATCGTTGTTAATCTCCTGTGAGTGTACGATCTCTTTTAACTCATCAATTATCTGACGTTTTGCTAAAAGGTTATCCTCTTTAATATGTTCTAATTTTTGACCATATTGGAATTTGCGATCGCGGTAGAGTTTGTAAAGATCGCGTAATTCAGCCTCTAACGGATCGGGAGCTGGGCTAAATTGCTCTTCACTCTCTTCGCTCTCTTTGTGAGCTGTTCTAAGGATTTCTAGCTCTTCGTCGCGCTTTTTGTAGAAGTGTTGCTTAATTGCCTCTACTTCATCTTTAATGGCAACGACGTGATATTTTTGAATTAGTTTTTTAAGTTGAGCAATGAGCTCAAACTTTGAAAGCGAATCGTAATCAAGGATCTCTTGTTTAGGGAGCGGCTCATGACCATCGTCGTCAACCTCATTTAATGAGTTTTCAATTACCGTTTCAGGATGATTTTCCTGATCATCTGTTAGATCCATTGCGCTGATAGGAGCACTACTGGTTGTTTCAGATGTGTTCGATTCATTTACCGTTTCCGACGCGTTAGTAGAGCTCAAATTCTCTTGTTCAAGAGATTTGCCAAGTTCGTTTGCTTCCATTGCTTATACATTACTATTTAAAAGTGTGGGTTTCAACCCCTATAATATTAGTTTGCGAAGATAATAAGTTTCAACAATTAAACTTTTAATTGCCTTAAAGAAATTGAGTCTAAGCAGGTAAAAATGTATTAGAGTTGCTCTTTTTATCACCTTTCAAAAGAAAAAGCCTATTTTTGCCAAAAAAATCACTCAATGAGGATTGATATATTAACACTTTTCCCCGCATTTTTCGAAGGACCTTTTAGCGAGTCGATACTAAAACGAGCGCAAGAGAATAAGATTGTAGAGATATTTACTCATAATATTCGTGATTACTCCACCAATAAACACAACAAGGTGGATGATTACCCTTATGGAGGCGGTGCTGGGATGGTGATGCAAATTGAACCTATTGCGTTACTTATTGATGAGTTAAAGAGTCTGAGAAACTACGATGCTATTATTTATACTTCGCCTGATGGGCAGACTCTTAATCAAAATCTCTCGAATGGAATCTCTACTTTTGAAAATGTAATTATCCTTTGCGGTCATTATAAGGGTGTAGATCAGCGTGTTAGAGATCATTATGTTACAATGGAGATCTCTATTGGTGATTATGTGTTAACGGGTGGCGAATTGGCGGCCGCTGTAATTGTTGATTCAGTTGTTCGACTTTTACCAGGAGCAATATCGGACGAAACTTCGGCTCTTACTGATAGTTTTCAAGATGGATTACTTGCACCTCCAATCTACTCACGTCCGGCTGATTTTAGAGGAATGAAAGTGCCCGAAATATTGCTCTCTGGGCATCAAAAGAATATCGAGAACTGGTTATTAGATGAGCAATATAAGAAAACACAGTCTCGTCGTCCCGATCTTTTAAAATAAAATCTATCTCATACATATTGATTTATAAGCGCAAATAGAGCATGTCTTTTGCACTTTGGTTTGAGAGAATGGAGTGTCTGATATGTAAATCTCCTCAATTATCTCCATCACCTTTGCATCAAAGTAGCCTTTAACATTCTCATCTCCATTAGCATACGTAATTGTGGGGAATTGAGGAGTTTCTGAATCTATCTCTTCACCTTTTTTCGTCTTTGTAGTTACATATTCAAGCGTGATATCTTTATTGTTTTGACTCTGTTTGAAAAGCGATTTTACAGCAAACACAGCTGGCTGAATCGTCATTTTTGGTATGGATGGCTGATTTCCATATATCATACAGTAAAAAAGGGTTTGAAATACTGATTTGTTTTTTGAATCAAACTCATTATCAAATAGATCGGTTATCTTTTTTATTTTATGTTCGGCTTCACCAGTTTTGTAATCAATAATCTCAATCTTATTATCTTTTATATCAATTCGGTCGATGTGGCCGCTTAAAGTAATCTGCTTCTGATTTGAAAGGGTTGTTTTAAAAGAGTACTGCTGCTCGAGTGAATTTACTACAAACGGAACACGCTGTTTCTCTATTTGATACATACCATTCATGTACTTAGCCAAAACTTTGAATATTAGCTCTTTAAAACCAGTCTCTTCATTCAAAAGTTTATCAGTTTTTTGAATGTGCTCAAAAGCCTCGATAAGTACTTTATGACGTCTCTCCGAGCTCCAAATATGCTTTAAATCATCGGCTGTTATTACTTTATTTATTTCATTTGAATAGAGAAACTCTAATGCTTTATGAAAAATCTGACCCAAAATTCGGTTGTCAAACTCCTCGGTAACTTCATCTGCCTCTTTAAGTTTGAGAATGGAAGCAAAATAGTAACTCAATTTGCATTGAAGATACTTCTCGAGTTGGGTAGGAAATATTTTAAAATCTTCCGATTCTATAATGTTATTTAGTTGTTGCTTAACACTCTCATTTTTAGATATTAATATTGGCTCAACTGAAGTTGAATTTGGAGTTGTTTCAACACCTGTATAATGCTTGACATCTTGGGTGAAATGGTATTTGATTTGGTATAAAAAACGACTCATTTCGTTGGCTGATGAGGAATCTGAGTTGGCCGACGAGTAAACCAAATGCACTCTTTCAACTCTATTGAGAAGACGAAACAGATAATAGGCAAAAATGGAGTCGCGATGTTCAATGGTTGGAAGTCCAAACCCTTTTCGTAAGTTATAGAGAATAAAGCTGTTAGGACGTGATCCTTTGGGGAAGATATTCTCATTTAAACTCAATATTACCAGTTGCTTGAAGTCCAGTGCTCGCGTCTCCATAATACCCATTATTTGTAACCCATTTAACGGTTCACCTGCAAAAGGTACTGATAATCTTGAAGTTAATTTGTTGTAAATGCGTAACCATGTATTGTTGTCAAGCACAACGTTTCGTTCATGCAAAATGCTATTTATTCGAACAATTGTTTTGTAATGATGGTAGATAAACTCCTTGTCGAGTTTGGCAATCATCTCCTCGTTTGAATAGAGAAAATGGAGCAAATTTAATAGATAATCTGATAGTGGGAGCGACTCTCTGTTGAGGAGCAATGTGACGAAATCGATCGCTTTTTTTTGTTCTTCGGGGTTCGATGTAATCGACACAATTTCACTAATTAAAAAAGAGTCTTTAACTCGAATTATATTATGCTTAAGTATTTTATTTTTAATTGATTGTATAATGTTAATTGAGCTAAAACTTGAAAATATACTATGATCAAAAATTGGAAGTAAATTTTTGTAGTAATAGCTTATTTCATCCCCCTTTGAACTCCGATTTTTATTAAGTAAAACAACCTGATTAATGAGTGCTGTTATGGAGCTGTTTTTGATAGGATAGCCCATTGTTACGTTGATATCTTTGTAAATATCAAGATCAGGAATGGAGTAAAGTGTTGGTAAAAGGAGCGATTCATCGGCCAAAATAATGCCAATATCAATAGGGTCTATCAACTCATATTTTGCTTTGGCATCTTTATCTATCTCCTTCAAAACATGGTTAAAAACCTGCGTTTGGGTGGCACTACTAGCTACCGAAACGATGTTGAATTTCGCTTTTTTGTTATCATCAATAATTTCATTGTCAGAAGGTTGTGGTATTTGCCAGTCGAATGGGGGAGGGAAATTTTTGAGATTTTCAATAATGTATTTACCTCCAATGTTATTTGATTCAATCAGATAAGTGGAATAATCCCAAAAGAAATCAGCTTTCTTGAGGTTTTTGAGATAATCAAATAGCTTAATTTCACACTTGTTTAAGGCATTGAAGCCTATAAAGGCATATTTCTCGAATTTGAGATCTATACCCTCTTTTTGGGTTATCTTATCAACAATTTGGCGTTGTATTAGCCCCTCGTAGCCTAGTTTCTTATTAAGTAAATTGATTCGGAACTGCTTATAAAGTTTTGGTAGTTGTAAAAATAGGGTGTGAAACGATGAATTGTTATCAGAATTAGCCTGATTGCCTCTAAAGTTTTTCCAAAATTCGGCAATTGTTGCTTTTTGATCGTCAGAGAGATATGAATATTCATTATCGGTGAGTTCGCTTATGTCGCCAATATTGGTGAAGAGCGTTTTTGCATCAACTAAATATTTATCAATATCGTCGAAGTCACTTAATAGTGTCTCTCCAATTTGATAAAATGCATCAAACGTAATTTGTGCAGACATTATTGCGTTGTATAGATCATACAACTCAAACATTAACAAGAGATTATCAGCACTCTCAACTCCACTTAGCTCTTCGCAAAAGTGTTCAATTGAGATAATTTTTGGTAAAAAGATAGCTCCATCTTCCTCTTTAACGAGCTCAGCAAGATATTTTTGAAAAAATAAACCGGCTCTTCTGCCAGGAAAAACGAAACAAATTTTGTTTAATTTGGTTTTATAGTCTTGATGGTAATATTTCGCAATTGAGTTGAGGAATTGATCCATTTTCTTTTGAGTTGTTTATTGTTTTCAAATGTATTATTTTTTCGTTAAGTTTGATAAGCTAAAGCGGTTTAAAAAGAGAACAAACATTAATTTTTTTGAAGTGGAAGGGATCATTGAATAACTAAAATTTAATTCAGATATGGATAAGTTTTCTTTTGTTGGAAACAGTGAAATAGAGGCCATTGAAGCGCTTTATTTAAAGTATAAGTCAAATCCTGAGGATGTTGATGAGAGTTTTCGAAATTTCTTTAAGGGATTTGATTTTGCTCGCAAAAGTTACTCAATTGATGCTGCTGTGGGTGAGCAAGTTAACAAGGAGTTTCAGGTTATTAATCTTATTCAGGGTTACCGACAGCGAGGACATCTCTTTACAAAGACAAATCCAGTAAGGCAACGACGTAAATATTTCCCTACACTCGATATTGAGAATTTTGGTCTTGAGCAGGCAGATTTAGAGACTGTTTTTCAAGCAGGTAATGAAATTGGAATTGGTCCTGCCAAGCTTTCAGTTATTTTGGATCATCTACATGCTACCTATTGTGGCTCAGTAGCCGTTGAATACCTCTATATGCGCACGCCTGAACTTGTTACGTGGTTAAGAACACGTATGGAGAGTGTCAAAAATACCATGGTTATTTCCAATGATAGAAAACTTCATATTTACGAAAAATTAGTACAAGCGGCAGGTTTTGAGTCGTTTATTCATCGCAAATTTGTGGGGCAAAAACGATTTTCTCTCGAAGGATCTGAGGTTATTATTCCTGGTCTTGATGCCCTAATTAAAAAAGGCTCAGAGCTTGGAGTGGAGGAGTTTGTTTTTGGAATGGCGCATCGTGGGCGATTAAATGTGCTCACTAATACTCTTGAAAAGCCTTATCGTAATATTTTTAAGGAGTTTGTAGGTGGTGAATATGAAGATGGAATCTCCTTAGGCGATGTTAAGTATCACCTTGGTTACAATAATAAAATTGTATTAGAGAGCGGCAAAAGTGTTAAGTTACACTTGGCTCCAAATCCTTCGCATCTAGAGACGGTAATGCCTGTTATTGAGGGTATTGCAAAGTCTAAATTAAACAAAAAATATAATAACGATTTTACTAAAGTTCTTCCAATCGTAATTCATGGTGATGCTGCGATTGCAGCTCAAGGTGTGGTTTACGAAGTGGTTCAAATGGCTCAGTTGCCTGGATATAAAACAGGTGGAACTTTACATATTGTAATTAACAATCAGGTAGGTTTTACAACAAACTATCTAGAGGCTCGTTCAAGTACCTATTGTACTGATATTGCAAAGGTTACGCGTTCTCCGGTTTTTCATGTTAATGGTGATGATGCCGAAGCGATGATCTATACATTAGAGTTGGCCATGGAGTACCGTCAACGTTTCGAGTCGGATGTTTTCATTGATATTTTGTCATATCGCAAACATGGTCATAATGAGGGAGATGAACCTCGTTTTACCCAGCCAACACTCTATAAGATTATATCTAGTCATCCAAATCCTCGAGATATTTATGGACAAAGGTTAATTAAAGAGGGGGTTGCAACTGCTGAAATGCTCGCTGCTATTCAAGAGGGATTTGAAAATAAACTAGAAGAGGAACTTTTAGCTTCTACTAAAATAGATAAGGTCTATATACAGCGCTTTTTGAATGAGGTATGGAGTAACTACAAATACGCCGAGGCTAGCGATGTTTTAAAGAGGGTCGATACTACTTTTCCTAAAGATAAACTGCTTTACTTGGCAGAACGAGTTAATCATTTGCCTGAAGATAAGAGCTTTATTAATAAAGTTTACAAAATTATTGAAGATCGTAAACATCTAATTGCGTCAGATAAAGTGGATTGGGCAATGGCCGAGTTATTAGCTTACGCTTCTCTACTTACATCGGGTGTTCCTGTTCGTTTAAGCGGTCAGGATGCCGAACGCGGTACATTTGCTCATCGTCATGCTGCATTTACAGTTGAAGATCTTGATGAGAAGGTAAAACCATTGCAAAATTTAGATTCTAATCAGGCTAAATTTGAGGTAATTAACTCACTTTTATCTGAATATGGTGTATTAGGATTTGAGTATGGATATGCTCTAGCAACGCCATTTGGATTAACCATTTGGGAAGCGCAGTTTGGTGATTTTTCTAACGTAGCGCAGGTGATCTTTGATCAATATATCTGCAGTGCCGAAGAAAAGTGGGGGTTGATGAATGGTTTAGTTATGTTATTGCCTCATGGATTTGAAGGGCAGGGACCAGAGCATTCGAGTGCACGCATGGAGCGTTACTTAAGTTCAGCTGTTCGTAACAATATTCAAGTTGTAAACATTACTACACCGGCTAATTATTTCCATCTTTTACGTCGTCAGGTTTTACGTGATTTCAGATTGCCTTTAATTGTTTTTTCACCTAAGAGTATGCTTCGTCATCCTTTATGTATTTCTTCAGTTGATGAGCTATCAAGCGGTCATTTCCAAGAGGTTATCGATGATCATGATGTTGAGGTTGAAAATGTAAAACGCGTAGTGCTTTGTACAGGAAAAATCTATTACGACTTGTTAAAACGTAAAACAGAGCTCGATGCAAAGGATATTGCGTTGGTTCGTGTTGAGCAGTTACATCCGTTTCCTAAGCCTGCGCTTGATGCTATTTTTAACAAATATAAAAATAGCCTTTTACATTTGTGGGTTCAAGAAGAGCCCAAAAATATGGGCGCATGGTATTACATGCAAAAAGAGGCTCCTGAGTACAATTTAGTTCCAGTAGCCCGTCTTTCGAGCGCAAGTCCAGCCACAGGATTAGCAGGTCTTCATAATATTGGTCAAACCGAGATTATTGATAAGGTGTTTAAACCTTGTCATTGCGATTTGCAGTTGAAGTATTGCGGTTTAAAGTGCGTTGAGGGAAAGAGTCATGAAGAGGTTTTGAAAACGCATCGCAATATTGGTAAATCCACACGTTTTTCAATTTAATATTAGATCGCTTAAATATATAAAGATATGATTGTTGAGATAAAAGTGCCAACTCCTGGTGAGTCAATCAATGAAGTCGAAATAGTTGCTTGGAGCATTAAAGATGGCGATATTGTACAAAAAAATCAAGAATTAGCTGAAATCGAGTCAGATAAGGCCTCGTTAGCTATTGTAGCAACCGAAGCTGGTAAAATAAATATACTTATTCCAGCAGGTAGTGGTGTCAAAGTTAATTCGGTGGCGTGTACTATTGACACTTCATTTGCAGCGGCATCAAAACCAGAAGCAAAAGTTCCTCCAACAGTTGTTGAAGATAAGAAAGTAGTTGTAGCTGAACCTAAAGTTGAGACTAAGGTTACTTCAAAGGAGTTTGAAAATGTGAAAATATCGCCTGTTGCAAAGGCAGTGATGGATGAACAAAAACTCTCCGTCGAAGATGTAATAAATGGATTGAAACGCCTTTCAAAAGAGGATGTAGAGGCTGTAATAGCTTCAAAAAGTGCGGTTACAAAACCAGTTGTTGAACCTCGAAGTGAAGCACGACAAAAGATGTCTCAATTACGAAAAAAGTTGGCATCAAGACTCGTAGCAGTTAAGAATGAGACAGCTATGCTAACCACATTTAATGAAGTTGATGTTACAAAAATAAAGGAGATAAGAACTCGATATGGAGCAGAATTTGAGAAAAAATATGGTACCAAACTTGGATTTATGTCCTTTTTTATC
>JAGPHP010000245.1 GCA_018055415.1 Breznakibacter sp.
GGGGAGTGGATTATATTACGTGAATAACGTGGTGGATTTGCTTAATTATCAATCTATTGGTACGGGTTACTCTATTTGTGGCTACGATGTGAAGTCCATTTATGGTAAGGTGACTTTGGGTGTTGGCGAGGCTGATGAAGCTTATGTGGGAATTGGTCGTGGTAACTTAAATATTACCAATATGCCTGTTTTTAGAGATGACTTTGGACCCTTTGGCACGCCTACAAGCGATAGTACTCGAACTGCCGTATCGAAAAAAACGACCTCTTTTTTAATGATTTATGTAGCGTTTGATGGGGGAGCAGATTTGCCTCAAATTTTAGAAGAAACCAAAACTTTGTACGAGAAATATTGTTTTGCTACAGAGGTTAATACACGCATTTTAAAATAGAGTTAATGATAGAGATTTGTGCGTTGGCAAGTGGTAGTAATGGTAATTGCTACTATGTTGGAGATGAGAATGTTGCTGTATTGGTGGATTGCGGTATTAGTCGCCGATTACTATTAGAGCGTATGGGCGAGCGCGGATTAAAAATTGAGCGAGTAAAGGCCATATTTATTACACACGAACATAAAGATCATATTCAGGGGGTTAAGGCTGTGGCCGATAAGCACCAGATACCCGCCTATATGACACACGAAACATTGATGGGGGTGCGCAGCGAGCATCGTCCACATATCTATACATTGATAGAGAATGAGGAGTTTATTGAGGTAGGTGGTTTTAAAGTTTATCCTGTTCAAAAACAACACGATGCTAGAAATCCGCGAAGCTTTAGAGTGGAACGTGATGGATTTAATGTAGGCGTTTTTACCGATATTGGTGCTCCGTGCAACAATGTGGTAAGCCATGTGTTGGCGTGCGATTTTCTCTTTTTGGAGAGTAATTATGAGGATGCACTGCTTCAGGCAGGTCGTTACCCCGAGTTTTTGAAGTCGCGCGTGGCATCTGATTTTGGCCATTTATCTAACCATCAGAGTAGAGAATTGGTTGATAAATGCGACGTAAACAAGTTAAAGGTGCTCTATTTGGCGCATATATCTGAAGATAACAATAGTAGCGAGTTGGTGATGAAGAAGTTTGAGGATTTGCAAGATCGGATAGATGTAAGACTTACAAACAGATATACCGCTTCGGAAGTGTATAGGATTGATCTATCGCCGTTATTACCAAATATTTAAAAGTGACGAGTAGAGGTATTTTCAATTGTTATTTTTATTAATTTAGATAAGAGTTGTTTTAAGATTCAAATACTTTTGGATATGGTTAGATATTTAATTCTGCTACTTTTTTTTGTCTCTATATCGTGTTACAGCGCCAATAGTGTTTTAACATCAAGAGATAAGGCAAAGATTGCTCGTAATGAGAAGAAAATTGTTGCCGGAGAAGTGTATTTGAAAGAGTCTGATAACTATTTGAAGCTCATAGAAAACTCTTCAAAAAGTGGTCGAGCTCACAAACGAGATAGTGTAAGACTTACGAATAAGCATGTGCGTACTCGCTTACATTCATTTACTTATTTAAAAGAGGGTTACAAAGGGCTTTATAGAGCTTATGCATCAGCTGTTAAAGATTATAATAAGCTGGAGTTGAACCCAACGGTAACGAATCTGTTAGAGAGCGCTGCAACGAGTCACTCTAAAGGTCGTAAAAATTTCAGGAAAGTTCCCGATCAAGAGGATAAGCATAAGGCTGTAAAATCGATGAATGCAGCTATAGAGTTTGAACAAACGGCTATATCCAAGCTCAAAGAGGCTGTTGCCTTGCTTGAAGGCGATGCAACGAGCAGTTCTAATAGCGTATCGCCTGCGCTTCCTGTAGTGGCACTTTCGGTTGATTCAGTTGCTACTCTTTCTGCTACAAACATTGTTGCTCCCCCTGTTGTACCTGTAACCACTGTACCCCCAGTAGTGCCTGTTGCAATAGTTGCTCCTGCGGTTATTAAAGATTCAACTACCACGGTGAGCAGTGAGATCATATCGCATGATGATGCTACTACCTTTTTTTCTATACAGATAAATGCTTCGAAAGCTCGCTTGGAGCCGGCTCAGCTGGCTACCTATTACAGCGGGAAATACAAAATTGTGTTAACCGAGGCCGATGGATATTTTAGATATTCGGTTGGTAAGTTTTTGAGCGTAGAGGATGCCAAAAAAGTGATAGATAAAGAGAAGATAAAGGGATATATTGTAGGCTATCTGAACAATAGTAGAGTTTCGGTGGCTGAAGTAACAAAAGCTTTAACCAAATAATTTATGAAGATGAAAAGAGTTACGAGATTGTTTGTAAGTTTTATGCTACTTGCTCCAGCTGGTTTTGTGGCGAATGGACAAGATGCAATTACCGATTTCTTAAATGCGGGTGTTGCTGATGGTAACAAGTTGGCCGAAGCCTATTTTCGCCCTTATGGGGAGATGTTTGGCGCTAATTTGAATGCAGGGTGGTATAACTCGGCCAAAGTACATGGTGTATTGGGTTTTGATATCACGTTTCAGGTGTCATCAACCTTTGCTCCCTCTAGTAAAAAGAACTACGATGTAAATAGCTTGGGCTTGGAGGTGTTTGAAGTTTTGCCAGGTTCAACCTCAATTGCACCTACAATTGTTGGTCAGAGCGATAATTTGCCAATGCTTAACCCCAAAGTTGAGGGAGGCGAATACGCTTCTTTTTCGGTGCCTGATGGAACAGGTTTTAATATTTTTGCTGCGCCAATGATTCAGGGAGCAGTTGGATTACCTCTTCATACCGAGGTGATGGTGCGCTTCCTGCCAAAAGTAGGATATAAGGATTATGGTAGCATTGGATTGTGGGGTCTTGGTGTTAAACATAGTATTAAAGAGTATATTCCATTTATCAAGCGTTTTCCTATTTGGAATCTCTCAGTAATGGGGGCTTATACTAAACTTGATGGAACAGGAACTGTAACGTATGGTGGCAGCGAAGGGAATTTAGAGATTGGCTCATCGGCTTATACTGTGCGACTTTTAGGCGGTGTAAATCTTCCTATTGTGGCTTTTTATGCAGGATTTGGGTATAGTAATGCAGCCTCTACTTTTGATTTAATGGGTACGTTTAATGATGTTCCTGGAATGAATGGTGTAGCTGTGACTAACCCAATAGCGTTAAAATACGACGAAGGTTCTTACGATTTTAATATTGGCACTCGATTGCGTTTTGGAATCTTTGCTATTCATGCCGATTATACCGTGGGCGAATATAATATGGTTACGGCGGGTTTTGGATTTAATTTTAGGTAACTTATTGCCCGATTAC
>JAGPHP010000246.1 GCA_018055415.1 Breznakibacter sp.
GAACATGTACCTTCAATGAAAATTAAAAAGTTTGTCGATTTCTTTTATGGTCGAACCTTTCGTGAAACTCATCATTATGGTGATGTAATTTATAGCTCTAAATTTAAAAAATACCTCAATAGAATAATCGCTTATGTCTTACACCCATTTAGTTGTTTGTTGGTGTTTGGGGCTCGTTCGTTATTTTTTTACAATCGAGATTTATTAGGTTTCTCATATTCCACTAATTTTTTATCTAAAAGATATATCAGTGATGTTTATCCTTTAAAAGAGTTAAATTTTGAATCTTATAAATTCATAGCACCTAATAATGCGGATTATTATTTAAAACTGATTTATGGTGATTACATGGTTCTTCCTGATGAAAAGAATCGCATTGCGGTTTGCGAAGTGAGTACAATTTCAATCAAATAAAATTTATGAGCAAAGTTCTTATCATAGGTCCGAATTTTTACAATTTTTGTACAGCTGTGGCGCGAGCATTTAACACTCATGGATGGGAGGTTTTTGTAGAGAAATACGACAACCCGATTCACCCCTATACAACAAGTATGAAATGGCGTTATAAGTTCGCCTGCGATAAACCAAAAATGCGAGACAAAAGTTTAGCACGTTATCAAACTTATATTATAGAACGTTTTAATGAGGTTAAGCCTGATTTAGTATTTTTATTGAATGGTGATTGGCTTACAATTCAAACTATAGATCTTTTTAGACAAACGGCGAGAGTCGCATGTTGGCTTTTTGATAGATTATATAATTTACCTAACAGTGTAGATCATATTAATCATATCAACCATATGTTTTGTTATGATCAAGAAGATGTTTTCTTATTGGCACAAACGGGTAAAAAAGTATCTTTCTTGCCTCAGGCTTGTGATACCACTATTTACGTACCTCAGTACAAAATAAAAGATATTGATATCTTGTTTGTAGGAAACCTATATAAATCTCGACGAAGAAGAGCCTATGTAAAAGTTGTTGTGAAGGCTTTCCCCAATAAAATAATTAGAGTGATTGGAGAATATAAACCTTGGTATAAGAACCCACTCAAATGTTTATTTCGAGAATCTAGAAGCATATATTTGAATAAAAATGTACCTGAAATATTGGTAAATGATTATTATAATAGAGCTAAAGTAGTACTTAACATTCACAATGAACAACAACAAAATGGTGCTAACCCCAAGGTTTTTGAGATTTCTGGATCAGGAGCGTATCAAATTTGTGACTCTAATCCTTATATTAAGTCACTATACCCAAATGGAGAAATTGGCTTGTACAATAATGAACAAGAGTTAATCGATCTTATTGAAGATGGATTGACCACAGATAAAACAAATCAAACTGAAAAAGCCTATCAATTTATTGTGTCAAATCACACTTTTGAGAAACGCGTAGAGCAGATGTTGGATATTTTATATAATCATGCCTAAAGTATCTGTCATAATACCTGTATATCGTGCAGCAGCTACCATTGTGCGTTGCGTAGAATCGCTATTGTCGCAAACCTTGGCCGACTTAGAAGTAATTTTGGTGGACGACCATGGTGGTGATGATAGTTTGGAATTGGTTAAAGCGTTGTTAGCTAACCATCATCGTAAAGCGATTTTTCATTTTGCAGTTACTCCGCAAAATAGCGGTCCTGGAGAAGCACGTAATGTCGGGATTCAATTGGCTAAAGGTGAATACGTGGCTTTTCTCGATAGTGACGATTGGGTAGAGGAAACCATGTATGAAGAATTATATAGTGCTGCAACTGCTTATAATGCTGAAGTGGCTTGCTGTGATGCTTGGCTCGATATTTCGAATCGGAAATCAAGAAGACTATCGAATCCCCAAATGCCATCTGGAGCGATAACAAATGAAGCACGTGCATTTTTCTTGACACATTATGCAGCTTATTTTTGTACCTTTATATATCGTCGTTCGTTTCTTTTGACTCACAACATTGTGTTTCCTCCCGAAAAAAGTGCTGAAGATAGTTATTTTGTTGCTTGTTGCATGTTGTTGACTACCAATTTTGCACGTATCGATAAAGCGTTGCATCATTATGTAATGCATTCTAGTTCATTAAGCCAAGTGCGTAACGAAAGTCGCTATCAACAAAAATTACTTGTGTTTAATCGCTTGATTGAGTTTGCAAAGATTAACCAACTTTACGATACTTATCAATCGGAATTAGATTTTATTTATATCAAAAAAGCGTATGTAATGGGCGTATTAAATTATTGCCTCAATGCCATTAAACCCAATAAAACGGTTGTAAAAAATATAACTCAGCAGTTGTTTGATCGAGTTCCTCATTATAAATCGAATTGTTATTATTTAGGCGATTTCAAAACGCGTATGCTTGTGTCGTTTTTGGTAACAATGCCTCGTTTTGCTATATGGATTTTACCTCGTCTTATTCGCCACTCAAACGTAATAGTTTAACGTATGAATCATCAATTGAAATTAAGTAAAACACTTCGCGGTAAACGAATTAAGATTTTTACACGTTCTTTTTCGTTGGAATTGTATCGTCAAGCTGCAACTTTGTTTGAGCATATATTCAATATTCCTACGGTGCGTTTAACCGACCAAACTGCCGATGGTTATTTCTATACCATGTTGCAAGATTTGGATTGTGATATTGCTATTAATATCGATGAAGATGCTTTTGTCGTCAATCCGCAAGCTATGCTCGATTTAGTTGAATTTGTAGTAGCTCATGGATATGCCAATGCTGGTTGTCCCGATGGTGGCGGCGGTTGTCCACGTTCTGGCAACCCATTGATAACGAATCCATTTTTTAATGTGTTCAATTTAGAATTGATTCGTACAAAATTTACCTCAAAAAAGGATATTCAAGCATTTCACTATGAATCCGTAAAACAAGAGATGAAGGCGAAATTCCCCATGGATATGCTTCAGTCTACGTATAACTTTGATTTATTGGATTACGAACCGTATTATCCATTTTTCTTTTGGTTGGCTTACCACTTCAAAACCTATTATTTACCAAGCCAGAAACATCAAGATGGTATTTCTACCATGTTATGTAATCACCAAAATCAACCAATTTGCTACCATGCATGGATGGCGCGTTTTTATAGTATGTCGTCATTTGTGGTACGATTTATCCAAAAGGGCGCTGGCAAACAAAAATTGCGTATTGATAATCTCATACGTGAATCGTATGCTGTTCGCGGAGTGCAGGTTCTTTCTTTTTCAGTAGCCGATAGACTCATGTTTCGACTTGATAAATTGGTACGTTGGTGCATCA
>JAGPHP010000247.1 GCA_018055415.1 Breznakibacter sp.
TTGTAAGGCAGGTGCTCTGAACCAGCTGAGCTAATCCCCCGATAAAACTGTTATTTCAAAATGGTGGGGGATAATGGGTTCGAACCATTGACCCCCTGCTTGTAAGGCAGGTGCTCTGAACCAGCTGAGCTAATCCCCCGATAAATCGTTATTTCAAAAATAGTGGGGGATAATGGGTTCGAACCATTGACCCCCTGCTTGTAAGGCAGGTGCTCTGAACCAGCTGAGCTAATCCCCCAATCGTTAATTGCAGTGCAAAAATAGGCACCTTTTTCGTAATTCCAAATAGTTTTTGAAAATTTATATGGCCTCTGCCACAATAAAAGTGCTACCTCCTATGAATATCAAATCGTTAACCGATGCATTTTTTTTTGCTTCTTCTACCGCAATGGCTACTGATGGGTAACTTTTGCCTGTTAGTTGATGCTTTTGAGCCTCTTGTCGTAGCTTTTGTTCATCTAAACTACGTGGAATTTGAGCACGCGTGAAGTAGTAAATAGCATTTTTAGGCAAAAGTTTTAATACCGAAGTGTGATCTTTATCGTTTACCATCCCTAAAACAATATGAAGTTGCTTGTAAGCCATTCCATTTAATTGTTTCATAACTTGTTTTATTCCGTCTTCGTTGTGCCCCGTGTCGCAAATAATAAGCGGATTGTATCCTAATGTTTGCCATCTGCCTTGTAATCCCGTTGTTTCAACCACCGTTGATGCACCCTCTCTAATGGAGTTGTCGCTAATTGTTATACCAAGGTTGTTGAGCAGCTCTGTAGCCATTAAAATGGTTGCCAAATTCTCTTTTTGGTAGATGCCGGCCAACTCGAATTCAAGCTCTCTGAATTCAAGCTTTTCGTAGCGGTAGAAATTAAATAGTTGTTTTCGCTTTTCTGAGAGCATACCTGTCTCTGCCTGATAAACGTCGGGGGCAAAATAGATAGGTGCTCCCTTACTTGCTGCAATTTCTTTAAAAATGGGTTCTGTTTCGGGTTGTGTGCGTCCAATAACAATGGGAGTTTTCTCTTTGATGATGCCACCTTTTTCGGCTGCAATGAGCTCGAGTGTGTTGCCTAGCAGAGCGGTATGATCATACCCAATATTTGTTATGATTGATAGAATGGGGGAGATGATGTTGGTAGAGTCTAATCGACCTCCCAAGCCGACCTCAATAACGGCAATATCTACCTTCATCTCTTCAAAATATTTGAATGCCATGGCAACGGTTAATTCAAAAAATGAGGGGGCATGAGAGGCAATAAAGGGTAGTTGCTCTTTAGTGAAATTGATAACAAACTGCTCCGAAACCATCTCACCATTAACTCTAATTCGCTCTCTAAAATCCTTGAGATGAGGCGAGGTGTATAGTCCAACTTTATAACCCTCTTTTTGTAATATTGAGGCTAATGTGTGCGAAACAGATCCTTTGCCATTTGTTCCAGCCACATGAATGGTCTTATACTTTATGTGAGGATGATTTAAACGCTCATCAAGTGCTAAAGTGTTGTTTAAATTAGCTTTATAGGCCGATGAGCCTTCGCGTTGAAAAACAGGCAGTTGTGTGTGTAAGAATTCGATGGTCTTTTGATATGTCATGTTTAACTATCTTTTTTGTTGTAGCCCTTAAAAACAGCCACTTTTGTAGCAAAATTTCAAATAAATAGTGTAAATTTAAGATATGAGTTTAACCTAAAATCTTATAGCCATGGCAGCCAAAAAAAATAAAGTGTTTGTCCTCGATACAAATGTAATTCTTCACGACCATAAATCCATCTATAATTTTAAGGATAATGATGTTGTGTTGCCAATTGTGGTACTTGAGGAGCTTGATAAATTCAAAAAGGGTAATGACCCCATTAACTTTCAGGCACGCGAGTTTGTTCGTGAGCTTGATAAATTAACTGGTGAAAAACTCTTTAAGGAGGGTATCTCTTTGGGAGAGAAGATGGGTAAGTTATTTGTGGTAACAGGTAAGCCATTTCCGCACGAGATGATCGATTCTCTCTACGAAAAATCGCCCGATCATAGAATCTTAGCCATTGCGGCGAGTGTCTCTAAGGATAATCCTGATCGTAAAACAGTTTTGGTCTCTAAGGATATCAATTTGCGCTTAAAGGCTAAGTCTATTGGTCTTTTGGCAGAAGATTATGAGACCGATAAAGTGAAAGATATTGAGGTTTTTTATGATGGAATATTGGTGCTAGAGGATTTTGATGTTCCAACGTTGCAGTACCTTTTTCAACACAATGTGATGCCTATTGATAAGTTTCCGTACAAGGATGCTTTTCCTGCCAATCAATGCTTTGTGTTAAAGAATGGAACCATGAGCGTTTTGGCCTATTATAATCCATTTTTGATGCAGGTAGAGCGTGTTGAGAAACAGCCTTGTTTTGGAATTGATCCGCGTAATGCCGAACAAACTTTCTCGTTAAAAGCACTTCTTGATCCAAATATCAAGTTGATTTCGCTTACAGGAAAGGCGGGTACGGGTAAAACGTTGCTGGCACTTGCAGCGGCATTAGCTCAACATAAAACATATAATCAGGTTTTGTTGGCTCGTCCAATTGTGCCGTTAGCCAATCGAGATATGGGATTTTTGCCTGGCGATATCAAAGAGAAGATCGGTCCTTATATGTTACCTCTTTTTGATAATTTAGGGGTTATTAAGAGTCAGTTTAGCGCTCAAAGTAAAGAGAATGTTCTGATTGATGAGATGTTACGCAACGAGGAACTTTTGATTACGCCATTAGCCTATATTAGAGGTCGTAGTTTGAACGATGTCTATTTTATTGTAGATGAGGCACAAAACCTAACTCCGCATGAAGTCAAAACAATCATTACTCGAGCTGGCGAGGGTACTAAAATGATCTTCACCGGTGATATAAATCAAATTGACTCTCCGTATTTGGATATGAAATCTAACGGTTTGGCCTATTTGACGGAGAAGATGAAGGGGCAGAGTCTTTTTGCACATATCAACCTTGTTAAAGGCGAACGTAGTTATTTGGCCGAGTTAGCGAGCGATTTGTTGTAGAATTGTTGGGGTGTTAAAACACAAGTAGGGGCGACTCTTGTAGTCGCCCCTTTTATTTTAACCCAAACAAATCAAAGGCGACCACAAGAGTCGCCCCTACATATATTTGGGATGAATTAATACGCTCTTTTGTTTCTTCCCTCCACGTAGTTAATAAATGCGGTGTTTACCACTTTGTTTCCCCCAGGTGTTGGGTAAATGCCTGTGAAATACCAATCGCCATTATCG
>JAGPHP010000008.1 GCA_018055415.1 Breznakibacter sp.
ATGTGGGCCTTTTCCTCCACCAAAATCTAACGCACGCTCAGTACACCACCAATACTCTTCTAGGTTTTCACCTTTCCAAGCAAAAACGGGTACGCCAGCAGCTGCAATCGCAGCGGCAGCATGGTCTTGTGTAGAGTAGATATTACAACTACACCAACGCACATTTGCTCCTAGTTCAACTAGAGTCTCAATTAAAACAGCTGTTTGTATGGTCATGTGAAGCGAACCCATAATATCGGCTCCTTTTAAAGGCTTCTCTTTACCATATTTTTCGCGTAAGGCCATTAAGCCAGGCATCTCTTTTTCTGCCAATTCAATCTCTTTTCTACCGTATTCGGCTAAGCTTATATCAGCTACTTTATACTCTAAATTCTCTTTCATCCGTATTGATGTTAAATTTGTAGCCAAAGGTAATTAGAAATGAGATATTTAAAAAATATATTTTTATCTCATCTAAGGCAAACATATTTAAATGATTTGTGTTCGATGTACGAGATTAATCTCTTTCGCAAAGTTTCAGACGCCATAAATGAACGGATATATCATCAGCACAACCATTTTTCTCTGGTAGAGACCTACATTTATCGCGTCTCGATTCACAATTTGTTATCTTAAAAAAATCTCAAATACCTACATTCTGTATCTAGCACACGTTAATTTTTCCAACACATTAACTCCTTCTTAAGAGCTATATTACATATACATTAGTGCTAGTTAAGTCATATACAATTCATATTTAACATAAATATATCACTGTTATGTCACAACTTTTATATCTTAAAGGTGGAATATACGTGGGATATATATGGGATATACGTGGGATATATGCAAGATTAGGGTAGATTTTCCACGAAACTTGTATAACCTTAATACGAATTATAATTGTTGTAAATAATTGATTGTAGTAACCCATTTTTTTCAAACTCTTTCCCTATGAAAGGGATTTTGTGGTGAGATCATTACAGGAAGTGAAATTTTTGATTACAATGTATTCTTTTTTAAACCGATCTTATGACATGAAAATTATTACTGTAACTTGTGTAATTAGTGGACTTTAATTTTGAAAGCGATCTTAACTCAACTTTCATCTCAGCGCTGCGTACTCTTGTTTAATGGATAAATTCAAACTTTTTCAACAAACTTTCTTTATTATGTAACCGAATTATCAATGGGAACGTATTAAAAGTTCAAAATAATTACTATTTTTATTAAGAGATTTGTTAATTTGTATTGATTTTAGCTTTTAGTTATTATATTTGGTTCCTATCTTTACCTCTGATTATTCAGAGTTTTTGTCCATATTGTAATTCGTTGATTAGTTTTTATTAAGAAATTTTTATATGTTGAAGTTAAAACTGAATATTGCTCAGAAACTTATTTATGGGTTTGGAACGATTCTTTTTGCCATATTCTTGAATGGTATCATTACTTTCTTCTCACTATCTAATAGTAGAGGACTGAATGAGGATGTGACCCAAGTTTACTCACCTTCGGTAGCAATTTTAGATCAATATAACGCCATGATCGACCAATCGAAGATGTTGATCAGAAGTTGGGTGTTTGTTGATAAGCAACCTGGTGGCCCCGATAAAACTAAATTGGTTGTTATTCACGACTCTATCTATCCAGCCATAAAACAACAGATGAAAGCTATCTCTGTCAATTGGAAAGAGGAAGATGTGGCAAAGATGACCTCTGTTATCAATAAAACGGATAGTCTTTTTACTTCGCATAAGTATGTTATGGAGAGCCTCTCTACATTTCAGTCATACGACGATGCGATGATCATGTTTGAAGTTGAACCAATGGTTACTGAAGGGGGAGACATTATAACGCTAAGTGATCAAATCAATGAAATTTTAAAAGGTCTAAGCAAAGAGTACAGTACAATCAATCAAGCTTCATTGGATGAGATGAACACTTCATTCTCTATCTTATCGTTCGTTATTGTTATTCTTTCATTAATAACTTTAGGTGCCTCGGTGGCCATGGGCTATTATCTCTATAGCTCAATTGTTGTTCCTCTTCAAAAAGGTGTAACATTTGCCCAAGCCATTGGAAAAGGTGATCTCACTGCTACGGTTGATGTAAAACAAGATGACGAAATTGGTGCATTAGCAGACGCCCTAAGAGATATGGCGGTGAATCTACGTCAAATTGTGGTCAGCATAAAAAATAATGCCAACGAGTTGGTTACCTCTAGTAGCTTATTAAAGTTTAGCTCAATACAACTAACAAAGGGATCTTCCGATCAAGCTGCTAATGCCGAGGAGGTTTCTACTTCGATTGAAGAGATGGTGGCAAATATTGAGCAAAACACAGAAAATGCTATTGCAACAGAAAAAATCACAGTTGAAACAGCTAAAGATGTATCTATAGCCGATCAACTCTCTTCTCAAGCAGCAAAAGCGATGAAGGAGGTTTCTGAAAAAATTACCATCATCGGAGATATCGCATTCCAAACCAATATTCTTGCGCTTAACGCGGCGGTTGAAGCGGCTCGTGCCGGAGAGCATGGTCGCGGATTTGCGGTTGTTGCGTCTGAGGTTCGTAAGTTAGCCGAAAGAAGTAAACTTGCTGCTAACGAAATATTTGGACTTGTAAATACTGGGTTAAAGGTGTCTAAAGAGGCTGGTGATAAAGCTCGTCTGTTAGTGCCTGATATTGAAAGAACAACACAATTGATCAAGGAGATTGCTGCTGCTAGTTTGGAGCAAAAAACGGGTGCTGATCAAATTAACTTAGCTATGCAACAGTTAAATAACATCACGCAAGAAAATGCCTCATCTTCAGATCAATTAACATCTAGCTCAGAGCAACTCTCTTATTTGGCTAATAGCCTTAAAGAGGCAATTGCTTTCTTCCAAATCGAGCTTGAAGAGGAGCAAAATGGTGAAATTGTTCCAACAGCTCCAACTCCTAGAGTTGAAAATAAAGCTAATACTTATATTCACGAGAGACCTAATTCAACTGTAACTCCAAGTAAATCATCAGATATTATTAATCTTGGTAGAGAGTTTGATATTGATAATTACGAGAAGTTTTAAGTACTTATAACGTTTATGGAAAATGTAAGCATTAAGCTTCATGATGATAAGTCAATTATCATTTTTAAAGGAGCCCTTAATATTAATTATATCTCCGCGATTAAAGGAGAACTAGAGGAGTTAATCTCTTTCGATAATGATATCGAGGTTCACCTTGAGTCACCAGATAGTATTGATGTTACATTTGTTCAACTCTTGGTTGCACTAAGAAATTCGTGCAATGCAAAAGATTCAAAATTCAAAATAACAAGTCAACTCTCAGACGATGTCTTGGGACTGATGAAAAATGCAGGTTTAGAAGATTTATTTATTAATTAATAGAATCATAATTATGGCAAAAACGGTTCTTATTGTTGACGACTCGGAAAGTATACGCGAAGTTGTAAACTTTACGCTTCAAAATGAGGGATACGACGTGTTAGTAGGGGTTGATGGCGAAGATGCGCTTAAATTCCTTGATGGACGAGAAATTGACATCATTATTACTGACCTTCATATGCCAAACCTTGATGGCTTAGGTCTTATCCGAAAAGTAAGAGAGATGGATACTTATAAGCATATTCCAATTCTTTTCTTAACTACTGAATCTCAAGCATCTAAGAAGATGGAAGCTAAAGAGGCCGGCGCTACAGGTTGGATTATTAAACCTTTTGTTCCAGCGAAGTTACTAAGTGCAATTACAAGGGTTATTAGGTAATGGAAGAGATTATAAAAGGGTTTGTTGACGAAACTGTCAAAAATTTGGCAGAAACAATTGAGTTTTGCTCAGTTGGGGATAGGTTGTTGGAGAAACGTGAGGTAGAAAAAGTATTCTTTGTTATGCACTCCCTAACAGGATCGGCGGCAATGTTCGGGTTTAATAATGTTGCGCAATATTCTTTATATACCGAGAGAGTGTATGATAAGATCCGAAAGGGCGAAAAACATATAACTCCCGAAATTAAGGATATGACCGTTACTGTTTCTCAAAAAATAAAAAAGATTGTGCTAAAAGAGGATGTGAAAGGTGATCAACCTGAACTCATCGACTTTTTTAAAACACAGCTTGAAAGCTAAAACTACGTTTGATGATTGACAAGTTTAGGGGTAAGTTTGTAGAAGAGTCCTTAGATAATATTCGTGACCTCGAAGAGTCTCTCTTTTTATTAGAGGGTGACACTAAGAATCGCGAGATTATTGAACGGATCTTCCGTGCCATGCACTCGCTTAAAGGTGGTGGTGCCATGTTCGGATTTAACGATTTGAGTGAGTTCACGCACCATTTAGAAACCGTTTTCGATTGGGTTCGTACGGGTAAGTTAGAGGTGTCTAAAGATCTCATTACCCTTACTTTTGAATCAGTAGATGAAATTAAAATTCTTCTTAATAAAGGTGACTTAACCGAAGAGTCTGACAAAGTTGAGTTAAGAGCAATTACCTCAAAAGTCAAAGGGTTCATTAATTTAAGTGGCAAAGTTGTTGCGTCAGCTTCCTCTCAGCAAAATGTGGCTGTAGTTGAATCACCAATCGAAACCTCGAAATCCTACTTAATTTCATTTATCCCAAATAAAGATATTCTTCAAAATGGAACCAATACGCTTTTCTTATTAGATGATCTTCATGGGATTGGCAATTTTGTTGTGCTTTCAAATTTTGATCATGTACCTACTTTCGAAAAACTTGATCCAACAACACACTACATCTCTTGGCAAGGGGTTCTTAATTCGGAAGAGAGTCTTAACGATATTAAGGATGTCTTTATCTTCGTTGAAGATGAGTGTATTCTCGAAATCGATGAGATTTGCGTAGGTAATATTCTCGAGAATGAGGATTTTGTGCAGAAGTTCCAATCACATAAAAATGAGGGGAAATTCTTAAATAAAGAAGAGGTTCTTGCTTTTGGGAAAGCGCTCAGACCGCAAGTTGTTGTTGAGGCTGTGCCCAAAGCGGATGAGGATACTTTAGCTGCTGATAGACAAAAAGCCCATCTCAAAGAGAGTAAAATATCGAGTATTCGCGTGGCCTCTAAAAAGGTCGATGAGTTGGTGAATTTGGTCTCTGAGCTCGTTACCATTCAGGCACAACTAAGCTTGTATGCCGAAAAGAGTGGCGATCCTGGAATACTTAATCTTACTGAGTCTGTTCAGAAGTTATCTCGACAACTTCGGGATAATGCTTTTGAAATTAGTTTGATGCCACTGCAAGCCGAACTTCTAAGATTTCAACGTTTGGTTCGTGATCTCTCGAAGGATCTTAATAAAGAGATTAATCTCGAAATTGAAGGAGGAGATATTGAACTTGATAAGAATATTATAGAGCATCTTACCGATCCTTTACTGCACATGATTCGTAATAGTATCGATCATGGTATTGAAAATCCTCAAGAGCGTATCTCAAAAGGAAAACCAGCCCAAGGAACAATTAATTTTAAGGCCTATTACTCTGGACCTAGCGTAATCATTAAGCTAATTGACGATGGTAAAGGTATCGATCCTATTCAAATTAAGAAGAAAGCCATCGCCAAAGGCTTGATAGATGCTAATGTTCAGCTAACAAACAAGGAGATATTTGACCTTCTCTTTTTGAGTGGTTTTACAACCAAGGAGTCTGTTTCTGATCTCTCAGGGCGTGGAGTTGGAATGGATGTTGTAAAACGAAAAATCTCCGAAATTAGAGGCGAGGTTACTATCGATTCGGTTGTTAATCAAGGAACTACCATAACATTGGAGCTTCCTATGACACTTTCAATTATTGATGGTTTGTTAGTAGCTTTAGCCGATAATCAATTTGTTTTACCTACATCAATTATTGAGAAGATCTTTGCAGTTAATGTGAAGGATTTGAAAATCAGCAATCATGTTATTGTCCTTGATAATCAACAATATTCATTTATCTCATTGCGAGAGTTATTTCATGAAGAAGATATTGTTACAGGAAGAGAGCATATTATCTTAGTAAAAAATGATGATAAGAAGATTGCACTTTTGGTTGATGATATACTAGGTGAATATCAAGTAGTTGTAAAACCTTTAGGAAGGGTTTTAAAGAGTCAAGATATTATTTCTGGAGCCTCGATCATGGGTGATGGAACGATCTCTTTGGTATTAGATATTCATCGCTTGGTTCACCATAATAATTTTAAGAGAGCAAGAGTTAAAAAATCTGGAACCGAAAACTTGTAGTTAAGATGGCTAATGATACAATAAGAACTAATATTGCGGTGGTGGTCAAGAATGAACCATTTGCGTTTGATGCACTCAGAGTACGAAATATCCTTGAGGTAGGTCGTATTACGCGTGTGCCAAATGCAAAGGAGTTTATTCTGGGTGTCATCAATCATCATGGAAGTATTATTCCTGTAGCTGATTTTGCATCAATACTTGGTAAAGGTTCTATTGAAATTCATAAAGAGTGCGCTATTCTTGTTGTAAGTAGTGACGATACTTTGGAATCGCAGATAGGATTTTTAGTCGAAGAGGTGAGAGAAGTTTTCGAAATAAAGGATGAGCAAATTGCAAAATCTGTTGCTGTTGATGGTGCTGGTTTGGTTGATAGTTTCGAGGGAACTGTGAGTAAAGATGGTGAGTTCATTCAATTGATAAATATTGATCAACTTATTACTGTAATAGAGAGTTAAGAATATTATGATGGATAACGAGATTAATTCATATCTGGTTTTTAGAATTGACAGTAATGAATTTGCTGCTCATGTAAGTAAAGTTGTTGAGATATTAGAGTATAAGCAGCCTTTGCCGATGCCTGATGCTCCTTCTTTTTTACTCGGAGTTCTAGAACATCGCGATGAGATGGTTCCAGTTGTGGATCCAAGCCGTAAGTTTGGATTAAATGCCTTAACTATCACTACGGCAAGTTGCATAATCATTCTTGAGCTAACGCATGCAACCACAAAACGTAATGTAAAGATCGGTGTTGTTGTTGATGCTGTTACCGATATTATTGAACCTGATGGTGAGGAGTTGAAGTCTATTCAAAATGATTTTAGACCTGACTATATTCTTGGAACTTACAAGAAAGATGATAAGTTTTATATGGTTTTAAATGTTGACAAGGTCTTTTCAACAAATGAAATTGTAGAGATGAGCACTATTATTACTGATGCTAAAAAATAGTTGTGATGAGTTTAGATAAAAATAAAGATATGCAAAAAGAGTTGGAGTGCTTCAAAGCTGAGTTAAGCGACGCTGACTTCAAGATCTTTAGCGATTTTATTTATACTCAATATGGTATTAAAATGCCTCCTATTAAGAAGGTGATGTTGCAAGGACGTCTTCTTAAAAGGATCAGAGAGTTAGGAATGAAGTCCTATACCGAATATAAAAACTATTTTTTTGGTAAAGAGGGACAAGAACGTGAACTCTATAATTTTTTGAACGTTGTTACTACCAATAAAACAGATTTTTTTAGAGAACCTGTGCATTTCGATTTTTTGAGAAATAGTGTGATACCCGAATTTGTGTCTCATAAATTAGGTGGTCAGCAGTTTAAAGTTTGGAGTGCAGGATGTTCGAGCGGCGAGGAGTTATACACCATATCATTAGTTCTTAATGAGTATAAGAGAGAGAATATTGGATTTAATTACTCAATTTTAGGAACAGACATTTCGCATAATGTGATGGGAATTGCTGCTAAAGGGATCTACTCTGATAAAAAAATTGAAACAGTGTCACTCGATCTTAAAAAGCGTTATTTCCTAAAGAGCAAGGATCGCGATAATCCTACCATAAAGGTTAGACCCGAATTGCAAAATAATGTCTCTTTAAAGTATTTAAATCTAATGGATAGTGTTTATGACATAAAAGAGATGTATAATGTTATTTTTTGCCGTAACGTGATGATCTATTTCGATAGACCCACACAAGAGGCAGTAATTAATAAACTTTGTAGAAACTTGGAGCCAGGGGGCTATTTCTTTATTGGTCACTCCGAGTCTTTATCAGGAATGGATGTTCCACTACAACATATTAAACCAACAATTTTTAGAAAAGTATAAATTAGAAAAATATAGAAATATGAGTAACTTATCTGACAAACAGCTTTTACGTGAACTAAAAACTCGCCTTGAGGAGAGTAGTATGTACGAAAATGAAATGAAGGAGCTGACTCGTGAATTACAAGACGTTACCAAAAGGCTACGTGAGTCGGAGGCACTTAAAAGCCACTTTATTTCTAATATTTCTAATGAGATAATAAATCCATTTACTTCCATTTTAGGATTGTCTAAGGCCATACTGTCTGTTGAAAAACAAGATTGGAAAAAAGTCGTTTCTATGGTGGCTCTAATTCACTCAGAGGCATTTAATCTTGATTTCCAATTGAGAAATATCTTTGTAGCTGCTAAAATTGAAGCGGGCGAAATTCAGCCTAACACTGCTAAAGTGAATATTAAAAGCCTTATTCAAACAGTGCTCGATGGTTTTACCATTGTCTCGCGAAAAATGGGCATTGAGATAATTCTCAATTTTAATATTGAGCATGGTTTTGGAAAAAATTTCTACTTCAAAACAGATTCTGAGAAGCTAAAATTAATCGTGAGCAATTTGGTTAACAATGCTTTAAAGTATAGTTATAAGGATAGCAAGATAATTTTAACTATTAGTGTTGATGAAGACCTATTGACTATAAGTGTACAAGATTTTGGTACAGGTATCTCGGAAAAGAATCAAAAGATCATTTTTGAAAGATTTAAACGTTTGGATACAGGTATCAACTCGATTAATCGTGGTCATGGTTTGGGATTGTCTATTACCAAAGCGTTACTGGATGTTCTTGGAGGTAATATCGAAATAAAGAGTGTTAAGGGAGAAGGCTCAACGTTTGCAATCTTCGTTCCTGAAGCCAAAAATTTGGTCGATGGATTTAGTGGAGATGGAAATGATACTTTCTTTGATGATGGTGAAGAGATTTTTTAAGGCATTAAGTTGATGGATAATAATTACTTACAACATTTTTTATATCCTTCTTCACTTTTCGTAAGTAAAGAACCATACTTAGTCAAGACAATTCTTGGCTCTTGCGTGGCTATTTGCATATGGGACAAAAGACTTAAAATTGGGGGATTAAATCATTACATGTTACCAACTTGGAATGGTAATGATTTGGCATCTCCCAAATATGGAAATATAGCCATCGATAAACTTATTGAGAAGATGGTTTTTTACGGCAGTAGGGTCGAAGATCTACAAGCCAAGGTTTTTGGAGGGGGAGAGATGATGGATACTGGCAAAAGTAAAATGTTAATTGGTGAGCGAAATATTCGAATTGCGAAATTAATGTTGGAGGAGCGAAAAATTCCAATCATTGCTTCGAGCACTGGTGGAAAGCTTGGAAGAAAGATATTATTCTTTACGGATACGGGTGAAGTAAGACATAAATTTCTGGAGAAGAAAATAATTTAGTAAAAGCTCATTTCTCTTGCCTTAAGGTTCATTTTTTTTGTTTATTTTTCGTATCTTAATATCATAATCGTAAAGATACTTTCGTGGAGAAAAAGATTCGTGTTTTAATTGTTGATGATTCAGCTGTAGTTCGACAAAGTTTGTCCTCAATCTTGGAGTCTGATCCAGAAATTGAGGTAATGGGAACTGCGGCCGATCCTATCATAGCTGTTAAGAAAATTATGAAGGAAGTTCCCGACGTAATTACGCTTGATATTGAGATGCCACGAATGGATGGATTGACATTCTTACGCAAGATCATGTCTCAACATCCAATTCCTGTGGTTGTTATCTCATCACTTACCACTGAAGGTACAGAGGTGGCCATGAAGGCTTTAGAGTATGGCGCTACTGAAATTATTGGTAAGCCCTCAATGAATGCAGCGGAGTTTATCAACGAATCAAAAATATTCTTGTGCGATGCCGTTAAAGCTGCTGCACAATCTAAACTTTCTCGAAAAAAGAATATTGTTAGCTCTGCACCTTCTACCATCTCTACTAAACCAGCGATGGCAACGACTGTAAATCCAAAATATAGTGCAGACGTAATTTTAGAAAAACCAACAGGTCACTCTCAAATTGTTGATACCGACAAAATTATTGTTCTCGGTGCCTCAACTGGTGGGACTGAGGCCATCAGACAGTTCCTAAAAACGTTGCCTGATACAGTTCCTGGTATTGCAATTGTTCAGCACATGCCTGAAGGTTTTACCGCCTCTTTTGCTAATAGTTTGAATAATATCTGTTCGTTAAAAGTCAAAGAGGCAGCTAATGGCGATAAGTTGTCTCAAGGCACTGTTCTCATTGCTCCTGGCAATAAGCATATGTTGCTTAAGCGTGTTGGTCGCGAATATTTTGTGGAGGTTAAAGAGGGGCCTTTGGTTAATAGGCATCGTCCTGCCGTGGATGTCTTATTTCGTTCTGCAGCACGTTATGCCGGTAAAAATGCTATTGGTATTATTATGACAGGAATGGGTAATGATGGCGCACGAGGATTATTAGAACTAAAAGAGTCTGGTGCGCATACCATTGCGCAAGATGAGGCTTCTTCAATTGTTTTTGGAATGCCCAAAGAGGCCATAAAGTTGAATGCCGCTGATAAAATTCTGCCGCTTGATAAAATTGCAGGATACTTAGTGAGCAAAACTACTTAATAAGGAGTGAAAGAAGTTATTAAACTTGAAAGATGAAAAAAAGAAAGTTAAGTGAATTAATAAATAGATATACTATAAGGGGGGGAGTTATTGGACTAACCCTTTTTGTTTTGACTCTCCTTTTTAGTTTAAACTCACAGCTATTTCTGAGCGGTAATAGAACCTTAGTGGATCTATTTATTCTGTTTCCTGGATTATGGGTTGCTTTGGCTTTACCTTTCGTGTTTGGTTTAGTGGGCTACTATTTATCCCAAAGTTTTGTTAAACGAATAATTAAACAACAAGAAAAGATAGAGATTGAAGCGCATCGCTCAGTCTTTGTTCTCGACTTTGTTGAAAATTTACGTTCGGGTGATTTTGAAACAGATATTCCTGAGTTAAAGAATAACGATCAATTAAGTACATCCTTACGAAACCTTCGTGAATATCTTATAGAGAGTAAACACGAAGAGGGGCAACGACGAATTGAAGAGAAACAAAGAGCTTGGGTTACTCAGGGATTTGCTCAATTTGGCGAATTACTACGTAATAATAATGATAACCTCGAAGCACTTTCATTAGATATTATTAGCTATTTAGTTAACTATTTGAAGATTAATCAAGGAGGTTTCTTCCTAATTAATAGTAACGATGCTGGTGATAAATATTTCGAACTGAAAGCTTTTGTGGCTTATGATCGTCGCAAATTTGCCGACAAAATCATTAGTTGGGGTGAGGGTTTGATTGGTCGATGTGGTCTTGAAAAAGAGACTATTTACATGACCGATATTCCTAATAATTATCTTAATGTAACTTCGGGTTTGGGTGAAGCCAATCCAAGAGCATTATTGATTGTACCACTGAAGATTAACGATGAAATATATGGTGTTATTGAATTGGCTTCATTTAATCCATTTGAGCCGTTCCAAATTGAATTTATTGAAAAGGCAGCTGAGAGTATTGCATCAACAATTGCGACGGTAAAAATAAATATCCAAACAGCTAAATTACTCCGCGAGACTCAAATTCAAGCTGAAAAAATGCTTCAACAAGAGGAGGAGTTGCGTCAGAATCTAGAGGAGATGCAAGCTACTCAAGAGGAGTCTGAACGTCGTGAAATTGAGATGAAGGGTATTCTTGAGGCAATTGATCACTCTGTGATTAGTTGCGAATTTGAAACGGATGGAACTCTTCTTTCGGTAAATCAGATATTTCTTAAGACATTTAAATATTCTATTGAAGAGGTTGAATTCCAGAATATTAAGATCTTCTTTTTCAAAGATGATCACGACCAGATTCAGAAAATTCTAGATGATCTAAGGGCGGGTAATAACTTTAAGAATAGACTTCGACGACGTACTAAACTTGGTGAAGAGATTTTCCTACTTTCAACATTTACTCCTGTTATGGATAGCGAGGGTGAGATTATTAAAATCCTCTCTCTTGAAATTGATGTGACCGAACAAGTGAGAATGGAAGAACAGGTTAAAAATGCCAAAGATGAGTTGGGAATACGCTTGGAAGAGGCCAAAAATGAGGTTAAGGAGCAATTTAAGGTATTAGAGCAATCTCGTTTGCGCAATGAAAAGACTCTTGAGGGTGCATTAGATGCCATTGTTACTATAAATAATGATGGAACAGTTGAGTTCTTTAATCTTGCAGCAGAAAAGTTGTGGGGTTTTAGTCGTTCGGAGGTGATAGGGAATAATATATCCATGTTATTTTCGGCAGAAACAATTAGTTCTGAGGAGTTTGTGGCTGCCTACGTGAATCCTGCCGCTGAGAAAATTGTTGGAGAACGACGAGAAGTTCCTATTCGCAATAAATTTGGTGATGATGTAGCAGTTCTTTTCCTCTTATCTGAAGCAAAGGTGGGAGATGATCACTCATATACTGCCTTTATCCAGAATATTGAGGTAGAGTTATTCTAATTAAATAAAGGGCACTTATGGCTATCTCATACAGTGATTTCCTGTTGGAACTTAAAAAGCATACTCCCTACGACTTTATGGAGTATTCGCATAACTCTATCCATAGGAGAATAACAAAAGTTCTAACCGATTATGCTCTTGATTTGGATTCGATGGTTGAGCGTATCAAGACGGACTCGGATTTTGTTGAGAAAATTGTTGAAGAAATAACTGTTAATACCACCGAACTTTTTCGTGATCCCGATGTGTGGGTATATCTTTATGAGAATGTATATCCAAAATTAAAGAATAAGAAGAGTATTAATATCTGGCATGCTGGTTGTTCGTCTGGTCAAGAGGTGTATTCCAATATGATTTTGCTTAATGAGCTTGGATTACTTGATAAAAGTAAAATTTTTGCAACCGATTTAAATCAACGTGTATTAAACTCTGCAAAGTCTGGAAAATATAAATATCGCTTTAATAAGAAGTATATTGACAATTTTACGCATGTAATAAGTAAGGTCTCTTTTCAAGGCGATAATCCAAATCCATTTGAAAAATACTTTGTCATTAATGAGGAGGAAGACACCATGCAGATTTTATCGGAGTTTAGGAAAATTCCCGATTTCAAAAAGCATGATTTGGTAAGTGTACATAGCCCTTTTGCACACAAATTCGATATAATTTTTTGTCGTAATGTATTGATTTATTTTAATACAGGTTTGCAAGATCGAATTGTAAAGTTGTTTCATGAGCACACTTTTGATGGAGGATTTTTAATTCTTGGAGCTCATGAAAACCTAAGTGGGTTCTTTAAGACAAAATATATACGGGAAAGTTTTGTGTACAAACGCACAGGTATTTTTCATATGAAATTTTAATAGTTTTTCGTAATGGCGATATCTTTGGGTATAAATGAGTTGAAATCGATGGTTGAATCGCTAACAGATAAGTTAGGGTTTGACTATTCTTTAATCTCCATATCATTTTTAAAGAGGCGATTGAACTTAGTCTTTGATGAATTGAATATCAAAAAGACAGAGTCTTTTATTGATAACTTAACTGATCGTGAGTTTGCAGATAAATTCTATTACAATTTAGCTGTTCCAACCTCTGAGTTATTTCGCGATCCCTCTTTTTGGCGATCATTGAGAAGTAAGGTTCTTAGTAATGACGAAAATAGAGGTATTGTATGGTTTCCAGACGCCTCCTCTGGTGAAGAAATTTTTACACTCCTTATCCTGCTTTCTGAAATGGGATTGCTCGACTCCTATGAGATACATTGTACTCATCAATCAAATGTTAAATTGCAAGAGATTGGACAAGGAATTTTGAAAGCTAAGAATATCGATATTAATGAAAATAATTTTAAGCGTTTTGGCACAAAAGGATCGCTCTCAGACTATTTTGATAATACCGAGCAAGGGCTTCAACTTAAGGCAATTTATGCCGGAAAGCTAGTGTGCCATAATCATCATTTTATGCAGCATACTTTTATTAAAAAGCCATCAATTGTTATTTTTAGAAATAGCATGTTGTATTTTACCAAAAAAGGGGCGTGTGATGCCCTGATTTCAATCTATAACGAAATGGCACCTAAGGGTTTTCTCGCGGTTGGTGTTAAAGAGAGTTTACATGGACCTGTATTGTCAAATATGGTTTGTTTTGACAATGCAGAACAAATTTATATGCGTCATCCAGCTGCAGTCACTGAGTTATGAGTTTAGATAGAAAATATAAAGCGGTTGTAATTGGTGGATCTGCAGGCAGTTTTGCGGTAGTATCTAAAATATTAGCGCAATTAAATAAAGAGTTTCCTCTACCAATTATTCTTTGTTTGCACCGCCTAAAGCATGTGCGTTCTGGTCTTGTAGAAGGACTGAATCTGAAATCAAATATTGAGGTTGTAGAACCTTTTGATAAAGAGAAAATAATGGCTGGTCGGGTTTATTTGGCTCCTGCTAATTATCATCTCTTTCTTGATTTTGATTATACGTTTTCACTCTCCACCGAGGAGGTTTTAAATCATTCAAGACCTTTAATAGATCATACACTGAGTTCGGCGGGATTTCTATATCGTGAAAAGCTTGTTGGAATACTCCTAACGGGTGCCAATAGAGATGGTGCTAAAGGGATGAAGGATATAGCCGATAAAAAGGGTTTTACTATTGTTCAGGATCCTTCTACTTGCGAAGTTGATACAATGCCCAAAGCGGCTCTTAAGATTATGTCACCCGATTTGATTCTTGATTACAATGGGATCATTAATTTTTTAAACTCTTTGGAAGCTTACTGATGAAGAATTCAAGATTTGATTGGATAATTGGCTTGCCACTTGTGGGAATTGTTTTTATAGTTATAAAGTATCTATTGAATGATCTCCCTATTGATGCCACTTTTGTGATGGTTGATTTAATAGCAATTACCTCTATTGTACTATTTGCCGTATTGCACTTAAAGCGCTTCAACGATTGGGTATCGAAGATGGATAGTGATTGGCTTGAGCATCAGAAGCAGATTGATTATCTGCAATCTACTATCAAGAGGCAGCAAGATGTTATTAATGAGCATGAAGGTAAAGCACTTGAGGTTGAAAAGGATGCCGCAAAAATTCAGGCGATTATCACTCAGACTCGCTCACTTCAAACAATAAAAGGAGCTCAAGGACGAATTAAGAAGTTACTTCCGCTCTTAGCTGGTTATTATGAAGTTTCGGCGGGGGTAGTTTATACTCTTAATAAATCAACCTCTTTGTTCGATCCTGTTGAGAAATATGCCTTAGATAAGTCCATCGTGATTCCTTCGGTTGAGCGTGGAATTGGATTGTGTGGTGAGGTTATTTTAACAAAAGAGGTACGTGTAATTTCTTCCATACCCGACGAGTATTTGGTTGTAACAACTGGATTAGGCGAAGCAAAGCCCTGCTTTCTGACACTTCTTCCCATAATATTTGATGATAATGTTGTTGGACTAATTGAGCTTGCTTCTTTTAAAATGCTTAAAATTGATGCTGGTTGGAATGAATTAAATAGTGAAATTGCTAATTTATTAGCAAAAGATTGATTATAATTGCATACTTATGCCTTTAACTGCCGATAGAAATAGTATTAAAAAACGGTTTAGTCTTAAACTTTTTAGTGAGTTAGAACTCTTTGTTCTGCACGTCACTACTATGTTTGTATTGTTAATTACGTGGGCTGGATTTCTCTCATTTGTAAGTCAACCTTTTCATATTCTATCGATCATTCAACTACATAGCTCGTTTGTGGTTTGGCTTATTGATGCAATTATTGTGGCGCTTCCCTTTGCCATCATTTATAGTCGCAACTCCCGTTATCTATATGCTAAAAAGTTGGAGAGCGAGCTTAATGAACTTAAGCGTAAAGTTGAATCAAACATTGAAACGGCATCACTAATTGGAGAAGGTCGTCTTGAGCAAATTGTTGCTGGGGATGACAAAATGGCTCAAACGCTGCTTCAAATGGGGCAGAAATTAAAAGAAAATAAAGTGAAAGAAGACTCCTTGCAGTGGATAACTAAAGGTAAGGAGATCTTAAACGATACGTTACGTTCTCATAACGACTTAGATAGCCTCTCGAGAGGGGTTGTGAAATTGATTGTAGATTATACTAAAGCAGTTCAGGGAACCATTTTTTTGTTGGATAATGGCGACGTTCTTAGAAATGTCTCTACTTATGCGTACAATCGCTATAGATATCTAAATCAAGAGATCTCAATCGGGAAGGGGCTTATAGGTCAAGTTGCTTACGAAAAGCAGATGATTCATCGGACTGAATTACCAGACGATTACTGCTCTATTTCGAGTGGACTATTGGGTGATGCAAAACCAAAATCAATTATTATTATCCCTCTTTTGCAAGAGGAGGAGTTGCAGGGAGTACTTGAATTAGCCTTTATTGATAGCTTTTTGCCAAAATATAAGCTTCTTTTTGCCGAGGAGTTGAGTAACATGATTGGTCGAACAATCTTTAATTTAAAAGTTACAAGACAAACAGAGATTCTTTTGCGCGAGTCGCAAGAGATGACAAAGGCTTTGCGTATCAATGAAGAGAAGCTTCAACAAAATGCGTTGGAGGTGCTTGCATCAAAGGAGCAGTTGGAAAAATCAAATGTTTTACTTGAAACTCAATTCGTGGAGGTTGAGAATGGCCGTAAACGTTTGCAAGCGTTATTGACGAATGCATCTGAATTTATCTCAATCTATGATAGCGAAAGAAGACTTATCTATGAGTCTCCATCGGTAAAGCGAATTCTAGGATATGACGATAGCGATAGTGTCTTGGGGATGGATCCTGATCTATTAACTCCAAGAGGTTTAAAAACGATAGGAGCACTTTTTCAGTTTCTTTATGATACTCCTGGAGGGGAGATGACAGCCCAGTATAATTATCTAAAGAAGAGCGGGGAAAAGATATTCCTTGAAACAAAAGGGAAGAACTTATTACACGATCCCGCTATTAAGGGTATCATATTAAATACTCAAGATATTACCGAACGCAAACGGGCGGAAAAAGAGGAGAGAATGAAGAGTAGAATGCAATCTCTCTCTGAGAACTCTCCCGATATGATTATTCGTGTAAACCCTTTAGGAAGGCTAGTTTATTTCAACCCTGCACTTGCTAAATTCATAGGTGTCGAGAGTGTTGATCTTGTTAAGCGAAGAATCTATGATTTGCCTCTTGGAGAGCTCTTCTCTCAATTCGTTGAAGGAGCTTTGGACTCAATAAAATCGAATAATCTTCAAGTTGTTTCAGAGATTGAAGTTATTAGTGGTGAAGAGCTTAGAGTGATGGAGGTTAAGGCCATCCCTGAATTAGGTGACGATAAGGAGCTCGAAACAATCTTATTTGTTGTGCATGATGTAACCGAGTTGAAGTTAATAGAACAAGAGATAAAAGAGAAAAATAAAAAGATCTCTGACAGTATTAACTATGCTCAGAGGATTCAAACCTCAATTTTACCTGATACAAGAGTTTTACAGCACTATTTCCCTCGATCCTTTATTTTTTATAGGCCAAAGGATATTGTTAGTGGTGATTTCCCTTGGTTTTTTGTGAAGGACGATGTTTATTATATTGCGGCAGTTGACTGTACCGGACACGGGGTGCCTGGAGCTCTCCTCTCATTTATTGGGTACTTTTTATTAAATAACATAGTTAATATTGATAAAAATCAATCAGCTGCTGAGATTCTTGAGACTCTGCATCAGCTCGTTAGAACAACTCTTCGTCAAGATCAGGATGGGGCTAATGGTAGGGATGGTATGGATTTGGCTTTGTGTAAAATTGACTCTAAAAAGGGAGAACTTCAATATGCAGGTGCCCATCGACCACTCTATTATCTTCGTGATGGTGAGTTAATTGAGTATGCAGGATCTAGAAAAGCGATCGGAGGTATTCCTCTTGCAAAAAAAATTGAGAAGGAATTTGAAAATCATGTCATTAACTATCGGAAAGGTGATAAATTTTTTATATTTTCGGATGGATTACCAGATCAGTTAGGAGGCCCAGAAGGAAAAAAATATCAAGCTAAACGAATTCGAGAGTCGTTAACAGAGAATAGTAATCAAACTATGGCACATTTTGCACGCTTTTTCTCACAAGATTTCCATGAATGGATTGGAAATGAGAAACAAGTTGATGATGTTTTGCTAATAGGAATAGAATTGTAACTATATTTGAGCTTAATTTCTATTTACATGGAATATATGGAGAACATTGAAGAAGGAAAGGGTTTTTTAGATTTCGCTTATCAGTTGTATAAGACGATGAAGACGAATCAGATTAGTTTGGTGTACGAAGGAGAGGTTACTCAAGAGATCACTAAAACATTTACTGCTCTTACAGAGAAGAACTTAGCTAAGAGTGCTGAGTCAAACACTGTGCAAAGAAAGGTCTTTAATGTAATGGTTGAGTGTTTGCAAAATATTAGTAAGCATGCCGATACAATTAGTGAAGAGGGAGATGATAGTAAGGAACGTCGTGGAATTGTTATTATCAGCAAAACCGATGATGGCTATAATATTATTACTGGAAACGTTGTGAAAACGGCCAAAGTAAGTGATCTTCAAGCAAGTTTGGAGCTGATAAATAGTCTTGATAAAGAGGGTTTATCAAATTTGTATAAGCAACAAATCGTAGAAGGACGTATATCTGAAAAGGGTGGAGCCGGGTTAGGATTAATTGATATAGCAAAGAAAAGTGGCGAGAAGTTAGGTTATCAATTTAAAGAGATAAATAGTTCTGTATCATTTTTTATTCTAACCTCAACAATTAAAAGAGTATAAGTACAATCTAGTAAATAAAGAATAAGATGGAAGTTATAAATATAAAGGGTACTGAAGATACCCCGTTTGTGACACTTGATAAAGGAGCGAATCTGTTTCAAATCTCTGGCCGCTCATTGCCTGAGGATGTGAATCAGTTTTATAATCCTGTATTGAAATGGATAGACGCCTATAAGGATGCTCCAAATGCAAAGACTGAGTTTGATTTTAAACTGGAGTATTTCAATACTGCATCATCGAAAGTTATTCTAGACATCTTGCTTAAGTTGGAAGAGATTATGGAAGCTGGACATGCTGTTGTTATTAGATGGCATTACCATGAAGATGAGGAAGATATGCGTGAAGCTGGAGAGGAGTATGCTGATATTGTAGAAATACCATTTGAATATATTGTATTACCAGACTAATATTAATTATTTAGTATGAGTGAAGAAATTCTAAAAGCACTTATGCAATTGTTTGGCCTTATAGCCAAGCAAGATGGTGGCGTTGAATCAAACGAATCTGAATATGTGCTAACTTTTCTTAAGCAACAGTTAAGCGCTGATGCTGTTGAGGAGTACTATTCACTCTTTAAGCTTCATAGTACCGATAAGTCTGCAAAGGAGGGTGAGGAGGAGGGTAAAGTCCAGTTAACCTCCATGAAGGATTCCGTTAAGATTATCGGAATTTGTAAAAAAATTAATAAGCAACTTAACAAGGAGCAAAAGGCTGTTGTTTTAGTACGTTTGTATGAATTGGTAAATGCCGATGGTAAATTTACCGATCAACGAATGGGTATTATTAACACCGTAGCCGATGTATTTAATTTCCCTAAGTCCGAAGTTGCAGAAGTTGAATCCTACGTGCTATACAATGATCCTGAAAAATTAAATTTTTCGGATCTTCTCGTTATTGATAACGAGGAGCAAGCTGGTTCATCTAATTACCATATAAAATCTCAAAGTTTGGATGGTAAAATCCTCATTTTAAAGGTTTCAAGTGCTGGTTTATATTTTTTAAGATATACTGGTAATCAAGAGATCTTTTTAAATGGATTGTTGCTTTCCAATCAACGAATATATCTTTTCCCTAAGGGTAGTTTTGTTAAATTACCTAAGGGCAAACCTGTTTACTATACGGATGTAATCAGTCATTTCCTGACAGATGAATCAACGCCAAAAGTCTCTTATGTTGTAAATAATCTAAAGTATCAGTTTAAAAATGGTGCCATAGGTTTAAGAGATATTAATATTGCCGAAGAGCAAGGCAAGTTAATTGGGATAATGGGTGCTTCGGGTGCGGGTAAAACAACACTATTGAATGTACTCTGCGGAAATGAAATCCCTACTGAAGGTGAGGTATTAATTAATGGATACAATCTTCATGCGGGTGTTCCAGAATTAGAGGGAGTTATTGGTTATATACCACAAGATGATCTTTTAATTGAGGAGTTAACTGTATTTGAAAACCTTTATTATAATGCCAAGCTCTGTTTTAAAGACAAAACAGAGGAGGAGATCAATGGATTAGTTGAGGAGACACTCTCAAGCCTAGGTTTGTGGGAGCGTAGAGCCCTGAAAGTTGGTTCCCCCTTAAATAAAATGATCTCTGGTGGTCAGAGAAAGCGATTGAATATTGCCCTAGAGCTTATTCGCCAGCCCGCTATCCTTTTCGTAGATGAACCTACATCGGGTCTATCATCTCGTGACTCCGAGAATGTTATGAATCTTTTACGAGAATTGACTTTAAAGGGTAAGCTAATATTTGTTGTTATTCACCAGCCTTCGTCAGATATCTATAAGATGTTTGATAAGATGTACATTCTTGATACTGGCGGTTTCCCTGCTTATTATGGAAATCCATCAGAATCATTGATCTACTTTAAGCGCTTAGATGCTCAAATTAATAGTGATCAAGGAGAGTGTCCAACTTGTGGAAATTTAAATCCAGAACTTATATTTAATATTCTCGATGCCAATGTCATTGATGAATATGGTAATTATACAAAAAAGCGAAAAACAACTCCCGAAGAGTGGTATGGTTACTTCAAGAAGAATATCGTTATTCCAACCGTTAAACAGGTTGAAGCTGCCCCTCCAAGAACTTTGAATATTCCGGCGTGGGTTAAACAGTTTCAGATTTATACCATTAGGGATTTCTTTTCGAAGATAAGTAATACGCAATACATTCTCCTAAACGTTTTGGAAGCGCCCATTTTGGCGTTCATCTTAGCTTATTTGATTAGATATATTGTTGATCCACTTAATAAACACTATATCTTCCGTCAGAATGAGAATATACCGCCCTATATCTTTATGGGTATTATTGTTGCTCTCTTTTTTGGGTTGATAATAAGCGCGGAAGAGATTTTTAAGGATGCTAAAATTTTGAAGAGAGAAGCTTTTTTGAACCTCAGTCGATCAAGTTATTTGGCTTCAAAAATTGTGATTCTATTCTCTATCTCTGCTATCCAAATGGCTCTATTTGTGCTAGTTGGAAACTATGTGATTGGTTTTAAGGGTATGACTTTTGAGTTTTGGTTAATGCTCTTTTCAGTAATGGCATTCTCAAATATCCTTGGTCTTATTATTTCGGCTTCATTTAACTCAATTATCACTATCTACATTTTAATACCTCTTCTTATCATTCCTCAGATGGTGCTTGGGGGCGCAATGTTTACTTTTGATAAGTTAAATAAGGATTTTACAAGTGTAGATAAGGTTCCTTTTGTTGCAGAATTGATGCCATCTAGATGGGCTTATGAAGGTCTGATGGTCAACCAATTTAAAAACAATAACTACAAGAAGGATCGGTTTGATCTAGAGCTCAAACAGAGCAAGGCAGACTATATGCAGTCTTTATACAAAGACGAATTCCTTGAAGTTGTTGCTAAAACGAAGGATTATCTCGAGGCTCCTACCGAAGGAGATAAGGCTGCGTTTGAGTCGGATGTGGAGCTTATTAATTATGAGGTTCATCGTCAAATGATACTTTTACCAGTAATATCGTGCGATTTTACGGCTGAATTGACTCCAGAAAAATATAATTTATCAACTGTAGAGAAAGTTGAAAATTACATCGAACAGTTTAGAGAGATATATGCCGTTGAGTTTACTCGAGCATTTACAGCCATTGATAAAATTGATAATTGGTTTATGGATAACGATCGTGAGCGATTCTTATCTATTAAGGATCAGTATTTTAACGAGAGTGTAAATGATATTGTAAAAAAGGTATTTGAGAAGAATAAGATACTTCGAGATGGCAACAGATTTGTTCAAACAGTTGAGCCAATCTATCAAATTCCTGAGCCAAAACATATCTTTGATTTCAGAACACATTTTTTCGCACCTAAAAAACATTTTCTTGGCATATATTTTGAGACGCTCTGGTTTAATATCACAATAATATGGTTGTTTACAATTATTCTTTATGGTGTGTTGTATTATGATTTATTATTAAGATTATTAAATTTTCTTTCAGACATCAAATTATTTAAGAAAAAGAGTTAAATTAAACTGTTATTTGAATTCTTTAAAATTAAAAGTCATGAATAAAAAAATAAGCTTGTTTGCATTTGCTGTTGTCTCTTCTGCAATGATGTTAGGTTGTTCTGGCAACTCTAGTAATTCGCAAAGTGATGAGTTAAAAGTTCCTGAGGGATTAGTGTCTGATGCACCTTTAAAGTTATCAGAAGAGGCTATGGGAAGTGTTGTTCAGAATATCTCATCACCTGTTGAGATGGCAACATTGATAAAATCAACAGGAGTTGATTTTTCGCAAAAGATTCTTAATTCTACCGATAAGGCGGATGGGTATAACACAAGTTTTAAGAGAGCATTGAACCTAGGCGTTTATAGTGCTGACTTAGGTTATATTAACATCTTTGATAAAAATACCATTGTTATTTCGTATTTGATGTCAATTAAAAACTTATCTGAAGGAATTAAAGTCGGTCAGTTTTTCGACTTCAATACATTAAAGAGTGTTGCAACGAATAGCTCTAATTTGGATTCGTTGATGCAGATTTCAATGTCGAGCTTTAATAAAATGGATGCTTATTTGCGTTCACAGAACAGAAGCAATGTTAGTGCTTTGATTGTTACTGGTACTTGGATTGAGGGTCTGTATATTACAGCCAATGTTATTGAGCAAACAGCTAAGAAAGATGCGTTTATTAATAAAATAAATAAGGATCTTGTAGATCGTATGGGTGAGCAAAAGGATATTGTTGATATTTTACAAATTTTCTTGCAAAACTATCAGTCAGATCCTAACTTTGCAAAGCTTTCAGAGCAGATTCAAGGACTTAAAGATGCCTTTAAAGGGGTAACAATTACAACTGAAGTGGGAGAACCTACAAAAGTTGAAAAGAATGGTGTGTTAATGATTGAGCAAAATGAGATTAGTCATGTTAACATCACTCCAGAACAGTTAAAGGCAATTATTGAGCAAGTTAAAGTGATTAGAGCGATTATTGTATCGTAATTAACAAGGTATTAGGTACAGACGAAATATAAACGATTATATATGAAAAAGATAATATTTATCATAGTGTCACTTTTTACATTCTCAACTTTTGCCTCGTATGCGCAATGTGGTGATGATGTGATGAAGCAAGCATTGAAAGAGATGGGCAATGCTCAGTATCTTAAAGACTTTTCGGTTGATTTAGTGAAAGTTAAAAAGGACGTTAAAACAGTTGGGGTTCAGTTCTCGGTGGTTCTTAATAGCAAGAGTGTTTATAGCTTCAATGTTGTTAATGGCTCTGCAAATAGCGACCAGTTGATAATGCAGCTATATGATGGCGATAAGCTATTAGGAAGTAACTTTGATAGCGGAAAGTTTTATAAGGCATTTCAGGTTAGTATCGGAACCACTAAAGTGTATAAGTTAGTATTCTCATTTAGAGGAGGCGAAGAGGGTTGTGGTAAGGCCGTAATGTCTTTAGTAAATCAAGGTCAGTAGTCATTAAATATAATTTAGAAGAGCGACTAACATCGCTCTTTTTTTGTTTTTACAATATGGTGAATAATTCGGAACTCGTAGATAAACTAAAGCAAGGTAGTATTGCATTGCTTAATTTAGATAGTGGATTATATGTAGTTGCCTCTTCGCTTCACGAACAGGCGGTAAGTAGGCTTAGTGATTTGGGTATTATTGGGGGAGAGTCCATCCTTATGCTCGGTAAAAGTACCATTTTGGATGATTATATTTTAGATGTTCCAGAGATGGCAAATACGTTACTTGAGTTATCTGATAAGCCGCTTAATCTACGTTTTAAAAAGTGGAAGGAAATACCCTCTTTGACAAAGTTATTTGCGGATGGTATTGTTGTTCAAATCTCAACAGAGCCAATTCTTCAACGTTTATTAGGTTCGCTAAAGGGGGATCTTGTATCCATTTTGGTTGAGAATCGAAGTGCCAAGGCTATTAAGGTTGTTTCTGCGATGGTTGATTATGTTGTTGATGGGGCAGTTGTAAAGACCCCACAATCTGTTTTGCCTGGTATTATTGAGTTTGATGAGAAAGGTGCTTTAAAAGTAATAAGAGAATAAATTTATGGAGTTTATATTTAATCATATCGACAAGGTTCAAATCAGATTTAATGATATTGACATGTTAGGACATGTTAATAATGCTGTAATTGGTGAGTATTTTGATATTGGTAGGATGAACTATCTACACCGTATCTTTGGTGGTTCTGTTAAGTTGGAACAAGAGTCTCTCGTCATAGCATCGGTTAAAACTGATTTTTTTGTTCCTGTACTTCTTGGTTATACTATTGAGGTTAGAACCAAGATTCATGAACTTGGAGGTAAAAGTTTAAAAATGGTTCAGTACATTATTGATTCGAATGGTGTTAAGTTAGTTGAAAGTCATTCTGTAATGGTTGCATTTTCAGTTGATTCTAAAGCTACTATTCAAATTCCCGAACAGTGGCGCGAGTGGATCAGAAAGATTGATAATGATTGTGTAGATACGAGAAAGTAGTTTTAGATTTTGACACTTTTTGTTGATAAGATGAAACTTTGATCATATAACTATTTGGAATAGTGGAGATTTTTTCGAATATAGATTTTGACAGACTGCCTGCTTCAGCTGTAACCATTGGAATGTTTGATGGTGTTCATGTTGGTCATCAGGAGTTATTAAAGGTGCTTAAAGAGAATGCTACTCGGTTAAATGTTCCATCGGTAGTGGTTACTTTTTGGCCACATCCAAGAATTGTGCTACATCAGGATGAAGATTCGCTCAGGTTTTTAACCTCTGTAGAGGATAAGTGCCTGCTTTTTAATGATCTGGGGATTGATTTTGTGGTAGTACTACCATTTACACCTGAACTCTCACAGCTATCTACCGAAGAGTTTATTGCTCAAATTTTGGTTGATAAGTTATCTGTTAAGCATTTGGTCGTTGGTTATAATCATCGTTTTGGCAAGGGAAAAAATCACGATTTTTCGGAGTATCAACTTTTAGCTGACAAATATAAATTTGGTATCACAAAAGTAGAGCCTGTAATAGTTGACAGCGTTAAAGTGAGCTCTACTCAAATACGCAATTATTTAATATCGAGTCAACTTATTGAGGCCAATCGTCAGCTTGGCTATGAGTATTCACTTAAAGGTGAGGTTGTTACTGGCAATCAGTTAGGCCGACGAATTAACTATCCAACAGCAAATATCTTATTAGAAAATAACCAAAAGCTTATACCTGCAGATGGGGTTTATGCTTGTCGATGTCACTTAAATGGCAAATGGTTGTTAGGTATGGTTAATATTGGCTTACGTCCTACTATTTCAAACAATCCTGATAATAGAACCATTGAAGCGCATATATTAGATTTCAATGAAGATATTTATGGCGAACGTCTTGATTTACATCTAGTTTCAAAAGTCAGAGAGGAGATTAAATTTCCATCAATAGATCATCTTAAGGAGCAGCTCTTGAAGGATGAGAGAGAAGTTAGGACTCTTTTCAAATTGCTATAGTTTCATATATGAGCGACTTATCAAAGATAAGACTTTCAACTTTAGCAGGTATAGGCGCTAAAAAAGCAGATCTTATCCGAACGGGTATAGGGGTTGATAATTGTGAAGAGCTTCTCTATTTTTTTCCCTATAAATGGGTTGATCGTACACGTGTTGTCACAATCCGAGAAATTGATGTGAATGCTCAATTTGTTCAAGTAAAGGGACGATTTAACTCGCTTCGTTTTGTTGGTGAAGGAAGAGGGAGACGGTTAGTGGGAAACTTCTTTGATGAGACAGGAAGTGTTGAGATTGTCTGGTTTCAGGGTCATAAATACGTTACGGATAACATTGACCCTCGAGTCGAGTATATTCTCTTTGGAAAGCCCTCTATTTTTAATGGTAAGATAAACTTCTCACACCCCGAACTAGATAAAATAGTTCCGGGTCAGCCACTAGATTTAGGTTGGCAAGCTTTTTATTTCACCACCGAAAAGATGAAGCATGGCTATGTGAACTCTAAGTTCCTTCAACGTGCGATCTTCCAGATTTTTAAAACCTATCGAGGTGCTTTTGATGAGACTCTTCCAGACTATGTTATTAAAAAATATGCCTTAGCACCTATCACTGAGGCTATTAAGGAGATTCATTTCCCTGAAAGTATGCCAAAGCTCGAAAGGGCTCGATTTAGGATGATTTTCGAAGAGCTTTTTTATATTCAAATAAACACATTACGACTTAGAAGTTATCGGTTGACGCAAGTGGCTGGTTCACATTTTGGGTCAGTAGGGGATCTCTTTAATAACTTTTACAAAAACCATCTTCCGTTTACACTTACCGATGCTCAAAAGCGTGTTATTAAAGAGATACGCCGTGATTTAGGAAGTGGCAAGCAGATGAATCGCCTTTTGCAAGGTGATGTAGGTAGTGGAAAAACATTGGTAGCTCTTATGGTGATGCTTTTGGCCGTTGATAATAATTTTCAGGCTTGCATGATGGCGCCAACTGAAATTCTTGCTAATCAGCATTTTGAAAGCATTGCAAAATTGTTAGGAGACATGGATGTAAAAGTGGCTCTCCTTACGGGGAGTACTAAAAAGCGGCAACGCGAATTACTTCATAGTGGGTTGCGAGATGGCTCCATTCATCTTCTTATTGGCACGCACGCTCTTCTAGAAGATAGTGTGACGTTTAGCAATCTTGGTCTTGTGGTTATCGACGAACAGCATCGTTTTGGTGTGGAACAACGTTCAAGGTTATGGACAAAAAACCATGTCCCACCTCATATTTTAGTTATGACGGCAACGCCAATTCCTCGAACATTGGCTATGACGCTCTATGGAGATTTGGACGTTTCTGTACTCGATCAGTTGCCACCAGGTCGTAAGCCTATCTCTACGCGTCATCACTACCATAATCACCGCGATAATCTCAATCAATTCTTGCGATCGGAGTTGCAAAAGGGGCGACAAATCTATGTGGTTTATCCGCTCATTGAGCAGTCTGAAACCAAAGATTACAAGAATCTCGAAGAGGGTTTTCACTATATGGAGAGTGCCTTCCCAGAGTATAAAGTTTGTATGGTACATGGTAAAATGAAGCCTAAGGAGAAGGATGCAGCAATGCAACTTTTTGTCAATAAAGAGACGCACATCATGGTGGCTACTACCGTTATTGAGGTGGGTGTTAATGTGCCGAACGCATCTGTTATGATAATTGAAAGTGCCGAGCGTTTTGGACTTTCGCAGCTTCATCAACTTCGTGGACGTGTGGGGCGCGGCGCTGAGCAGAGTTACTGTATTTTAATGACAGATTTTAAACTCTCGGCAGAGTCACGCGAGCGCATGGCCATTATGGTACGAACCAATGATGGATTTGAAATTGCAGAAGCTGATCTCAAAATGCGTGGGTATGGTGATCTGGAAGGTACTCAACAAAGTGGTACACCATATGAACTTAAAATTGCTAATTTGGGTAGAGATGCCCATATTATTCAGCCAGCACGAGATATTGCCATGCAAATTCTAGAGGCTGATCCACTTCTTCAAGCTCCCGATAATCAAGTCATCAAGCTTCAAATTGAGAAGCTAAACCGAGCTAAGGTTAATTGGAGAGGTATTAGCTAGAAGAACGTACCCTACTTATTTGATTTAGAATTTCTAGAATTTGAAATAGATAAATGGCTGAACCGATGTAGAGGTAAATTGGTACACCAAAACAATGAATATGACAATTGAAAACACTTTAATAATTGCAGGCGTTTTAATGAAGAGTTCCACAAATTGATCTTCTCTTTTTTTGCTTATCCAATGTAACGAATAGCCCAAAGCTATTATTATTAGCGTCTGTTTATAGACAGTAAGAATTGGGATAATTGTTTCAGGCGAAAATGCATTTGTAATTCTAAATAGGATAGATTGAGCGCACTCCATATCGTTTGCTCTAAATAGTATCCATGTTAGATTTATGAAGATGAATGTTAAAACCCATCCAATCCATTTTGGAAGTGAGAACTTGAAGAGTTCTTCAATCTCATTAAAGAGCTTATTAGATATGAGTGCAACTCCGTGTAGGCCTCCCCAAATGATAAACTTAATACTTGCACCATGCCATAATCCACCCAACAACATTGTGATTAATAAATTAATACCTTGGCGAAATTTTCCATTTCTATTACCGCCTAATGGAATATAAAGATAGTCTCTAAGCCATAGTGAAAGAGATATATGCCATCTGTGCCAGAAATCGGTAATAGAGGTTGCTTTGTAAGGCGAGTTAAAGTTCATTGGCAGTTTAAATCCAATTAAAAGTGCAACCCCAATGGCAATATCTGTGTAACCCGAGAAATCGGCGTAAATCTGAATGGTATAGCCAATGACGCCGAGTAGGTTCTCAAAGCCAGTATAACTCTCGGGTGACGCAAAAACCCTATCTACCAGATTGGAGGCAATAAAATCGCTTACAACAATCTTTTTAAAAACACCTCCCAATATGAGTAAAACAGCTTGCCAAAGTTCTCTTTCGGTAATGGCTACTTTATTGTAAAGTTGAGGAATAAACTCCCAAGCTCTCACAATTGGGCCTGATACCACCTGTGGAAAGAAACTCACATAAAAACCAAAATCGATCACGTTTTTTATGGATGCAATCTTTCCTCTATATACATCAACCAAATAACTAATGCCTTGAAATGTGAAGAATGAGACGCCGATTGGCAATAAAAAGTCTTCACTGAATTTTTTTCCACCAATAATATCGTTTGCAACTCCACCTAATGTAAATGGAATAATCTGTTTGTTAAGTAAATCGGTTAACAGTTGGCATAAGAATGGTGCATATTTAAAGTATCCTAATATCATCAAAAAGAGTGATATGAAGATGGTAATGGTTATTTTTTTTCCAATTTTACCTCTCTGTTTCTCAATAATTTTGCCTCCAAAATAGCCTATTAAACTGCTTATTATCAGAAGCAAAAAGAATAGTCCACCAGTTTTGTAATAGAAGAAGAGACTAGCGAAATAGAGAAAGCTATTTCGCAATACAATTTTGTTATATAGAAGGGCATTTACAAGTAATACAATTCCCAAGAACACCCAAAATCCTAGATGTATAAACAGGAAGGGGGATTCTGGATTATAAGTTAGAAGTTGTAAAATCCAATCAATTATCATCTCTCCGAATTTTGTTGGTTAAGCCAAAATTGGTACTCATTTTCGATAGCTGTAAAAATTAAATTTGCCACCTCTTTTCCGCCTCTTTGATTAAAATGGGTATAGTCTGTGACGGCACGTTTGGGTTCTTCATCTGCCCATTTAATTATAGATCCTGAACCTCCCATGGCAGTGAACAGATCAAAGTAGAGAGCATTTGATTCTAAAGCCGCTAGTTTTTGAGCTTTCATTATGGGGGCAACACTTGCTCTCGTTTGTAGCACTCCATCAACCCGTTCGGCCGAATCACCAACCCCTACAACGATGATAGGGACATTGGGAATAAATTTTCTGATATGTTCAATCTGATTCTTAATGAGTTGGGTGTAGAAACTAAAATCTTCGTTGGCTGGGGTGGGGAGTAGATTATCTCCAAATTGCAGTATGACAAGCTGAATGTCAGCTTCTTTAGCCATTGATGTTACGAGTGTCGAATCTCTGTCTAAAAATCGAGTAAATAATTGTCCGCGTAATGCAAGATTATCAACCTGAACCCCTTTCTCTCCATCTAGAAGAAAACCATGAATTGTTGGTGTCTCTTTGCTATTGAATTGAAATTCAAGGTGATGAAGTGGGTATGGGAATTGATATTTCAATATATTTATCTCTTGAGATGCATTAAGTGTGTCTGTTTGATAAAGCGCTTTATCGGCAAAGCACCTAATAACTTGATTGGGTTTATTGCTTGATGCATATACTTTTGCAATTGTATAACTTTCTGTTTTTGAGAGCTTTGTTTCCCAGTGTCTAAAGATGATGGATGGATTTTCGCCCTCGAGATTCTCAACACAACTTCCAATTAAGCCATACGGAGTATCTGAAATTGAACGCTTTTCGTCATAGATCCAGTTTATTTTCCATTCACCTTTACTCTCAATATATACTGATGAGAGTTGCTTCACAGGATCAAGTCCTGTGATGAATCCGCATCCGACACCACCATATTTTTTTTGGTAATTATCTCTTAAATAGCGTGTTATTCTATCTCCATCGAGTTGCGAATCTCCATAATGGAGAATGTGAATAGGTTTAACTTTTAAATTAATATCTTTTAGTGACGTAAAGAAATTAGAGAGTGTAATGATATCTCTGCTTTTAAAAATAAAATTGTTTCTGGTTATGAGCGTGTCTGCAATAACTATCGTATCAGCGATTTTCGGTGCTATTACTTCTGGTTTAATAATGCTATCTATATTTACTTGACTTGCAGTTTCTAGTTTCTGACTTGATTTCTCTGTAGGCAAAAGTGCTTGGGCTGATATCCATCTAATCGTCTTATTTTCATCTATTTTTAATCCATTTTCAGGAATGATGTATGTTAGCAACAATAAGATTGTGCCAATTATTAGATATAGATATAGAACTCTCCAAGGTTTAATATTCATATAAAAATGCTGTGGTTTCAAAGATATTAAGTTTTTTTAATCATCTCTTATTTTTAATAAATCTTTCATTATACCCTTATTTACTACTTTTTAGAGCCTTTAAGTGAACAATTTTAGGTTATTCCTCTTTAACACTCTTTAAATATCTGAATTTTTATTAATTTGGTCTATTATTAAAGAATTTTCGACCTATGAAACGATCAATGAAGGCAATCTTAAATTTTTATTTAGAGGGATTTAGAACCCTCACAAGTACTTCAAAGACATTGTGGCTCATTATTTTTGTGAAACTTTTTATTATGTTTTTTATTTTGAAGCTCTTTTTCTTTCCTAATTTTTTAAAATCGAATTTTACGAATGACTCAGAACGCGCAAATCATGTGATAGAGTCTTTAATCAAATAACGTTGCAGATATGATGAACACTATTGAAATTGCTGCAGTTGAATGGTCGAGATGGCAATTTGCTTTAACGGCAATGTTTCACTGGATTTTTGTTCCCTTAACATTGGGTCTTGGATTTTTGGTCGCTTTTATGGAGACCATTTACTACAAAACGGGTAACCCCGAATGGAAACGAATAACGAAGTTTTGGATGACTATTTTTGGTATCAACTTCGCTATTGGTGTGGCCACGGGTATTATTTTGGAGTTTCAATTTGGTACTAATTGGTCAAACTACTCTTGGTTTGTGGGAGATATCTTTGGCGCACCACTTGCCATTGAGGGTATTATGGCTTTCTTCTTAGAGAGTACGTTTGTGGCTGTTATGTTTTTTGGATGGGGCAAAGTATCGCCCAAATTTCACTTAGTCTCAACATGGTTAACGGCTATTGGGGCTAATTTATCGGCTTTATGGATTTTGGTGGCTAATGCATGGATGCAAAATCCCGTGGGAATGGAGTTTAACCCTGTTACTGCTCGTAATGAGATGGTCGATTTTTGGGCTGTCTTGTTTTCTGAAACGGCTGTGAATAAGTACTTGCATACAACAACTTCTGGTTTTGTGCTTGCTTCGGTTGTGGTGGTAGGTATTAGCTCTTGGTTTTTAATTAAAAATCGTCATCAAGAGTTTGCGAAGAAGAGCATAATCGTGGCTTCAACTTTTGGTATTTTAGCCTCTTTATGGCTAATTGGCACTGGAGATAGTAGTGCACGCGAAATTGCGCATAAGCAGCCAATGAAGTTTGCGGCTATGGAGGCTATTTATGATGGACAGAAACAGGCACCATTAGTAGCGATTGGTCTTTTCGGTAAAGTTCCAGAAAATCCAGCCTCAGCGCAAGCCGAAGAGAATTTTGGTGTTAAAATTGAAATTCCTAATATGCTTTCATTAATGACTTTCCTTGATCCGAACGCTTATGTTCCTGGAGTTAAGAATCTTATTAATGGAAACCCTGAGGAGGGAATTATGTCTGTTAAAGATAAAATCTTGCGTGGACATGAAGCTGTTGTTGCTTTGAAAGAGTTAAAAGTGGCTCAGAAGAGTGATCCCATAAAATTTGAACAGTTAAAAGCAAAGTTTGCTGATCCTTTATTTCAAAAGGAGTACTTCAAATATTTTGGATACGGTGCTTTTTATTCGGATGATGCTATTCAACTAGATAACAATGCCTATAAGGTTATTCCTCCAATTTCGCTAACCTTTTATGCGTTCCGAATTATGGTGTTTTTAGGGTTACACTTTTTAGCTCTCTTTATTGTGATGCTTGTGTTAACTCTTAAAAACAGATTAGAAGGCAAAAAGATAATTCTTTGGACGGCGTTGTTGACCATCCCACTTGCTTACATTGCACAACAATCGGGATGGATTGTTGCCGAAGTGGGTCGCCAACCGTGGGTTATACAAGATTTGATGCCTACAATTAAGGCTGTTTCGGCTATTGATAGCACATCTGTGATAATTACTTTTTGGCTTTTTGCTATAACGTTCACGGCACTTTTTATTGCCGAAATTCGCATTATGCTTAAGCAAATTAAAAATGGACCTAAAGAAGATGGAGGAAACGAATAATGTTTGAAAATTTATCGCACTTAGCATTACAACAATATTGGTGGATCCTAATTGCCACCTTAGGAGCAATTTTAGTATTCTTAATGTTTGTTCAAGGAGGGCAAACTCTCTTTGGAAACATTGCAAAGACCGAGGTTGAAAAAACTATGTTAATCAATGCATTAGGCCGAAAGTGGGAGTTTACTTTTACGACACTTGTTACTTTTGGAGGTGCATTCTTTGCCTCGTTTCCACTCTTCTATAGTACCAGTTTTGGCGGTGCTTATTGGGTTTGGATGATTATTCTGTTTGCTTTTGTTATTCAGGCCATTGCTTATGAATTTCGAACACGTCCTAACAATGTTTTTGGAGCTAAAACCTATGAAACATTTCTTTTTATAAATGGGTTAATTGGTACAATCTTTATTGGAACGGCAGTGGCTACATTCTTTACTGGATCTATGTTTTCGGTAAATGATATGAATCAATCTCAATGGGAAAATTCTCTTCGAGGAATTGAAGCTGCCTTTAATCTGCACAATCTTAGTTTAGGATTGGCAGTCTTCTTTTTGGCTAGAGTACTAGGCTTACTCTATTTTATTAATACTATTGATAATGAGAGTATTATTGAGCGCTCTAAGCGTCATTTGTTGTATAATAGTGTGCCATTTCTGTTTTTTTTCTTGACGTTTGTGATTTGGTTGATGCTTAGAGATGGGTTTGCAGTAAATCCAAACAATGGGTTTGTTTCGATGGAGTCATTCAAATATTTTAAAAATTTGGTCTCTATGCCTCTTGTTGCGATTTTATTTTTGGTTGGTGTTGTGGGTGTTCTTTATGGCATTGCAGTTCCTTATCTATCAAATAGTACCAAAGGAATTTGGTTTGCGGGAGCAGGTACTTTTTTAACGGTCTTTTCTCTGTTTTGTTTGGCCGGATTCAATAATACCTCTTTCTATCCATCAACATTTGACTTGCAGAGCTCTTTAACCATTCAAAATTCTTCATCTAGCCATTTTACTCTAACCGCAATGAGTTATGTTTCTCTTCTAATTCCATTCGTACTTGCTTATATTTGGTATGCTTGGAAAGAGATTAACAAAAGCAAAATTACTGCCGAGGAGATGAATTCGCACGAAACACACATCTATTAATTTTTCTGATATGACACATCTAGTATCTATAATCTCGTATTTAACTTGGCCACTACTGATATATATTAGTTTTAAGGCCATTGAGTTCCTAATAAAAAAGTACGAAGCAATGTAATAAAGTTTAAAAAGGAGGATATTTTCCTCCTTTTTTTGTATATTCATAGTTATTACTAACCAAAATATAACGTATGAAAAAACTTTTCTTAATTCTAGCTATCACTTGTGTTGCTATTTTGCCCTTCGATCTTCTTGCTCAGGAAGAGAAGAGTTCGGATTTTGGGACATCTTTAAGTGTCGATCTATTTAGTCGATATAATTGGCGCGGTAAGAATTTAAGCGAATCTCCTGTAATACAACCCACCATGGAGTTTACGTACAAATCCTTTGCTATTGGGAGTTGGGCAAGTTATACTACAACGCTTGGAGAGTTCCAAGAAGTTGATGCCTATCTGAGTTTTACAAAAGGGCCATTAACGCTCTATGTTTACGACTATTTCAACGTCATTGAAGGTGGCGGCCCTACTAATAATTACTTCGAATTTGATCCCGATTCCACAGCACATTCCATTGAATTAATTGCCCAAACAACACCTTTTGGTGGTTTTCCACTTGCAGCAACGGTAGGTGTTTTTGTCTATGGAAACGATAGAGATATTAATGGAGATAATTACTATTCAACTTATTTTGAACTTGCTTACCCATTTACTTTGCAAGGAAATAGTGTGAATATTTTTTGCGGTGCTACTCCTGCCGAAGGTTACTATTCTGATGATTTGGATATTGTAAATG
>JAGPHP010000248.1 GCA_018055415.1 Breznakibacter sp.
GGTGTGGTGATTGGTCATGAAATGACTCACGGTTTCGACGATCAAGGACGCCAATTTGATAAAGAGGGTAACCTAACCGACTGGTGGAAAAGCTCTGATGCAGAGCAGTTTAATCAAAAGACAAAGGTGTTAGTAGATTTATTTAATACATTTACAGTAATTGATACACTAAAAGCTGATGGTGAATTAACCTTAGGCGAAAATATTGCCGACTTAGGTGGTGTTTACATTAGTTATCAAGCTTACCAAAATACATTGAAAGAGAGCGGCGAACCTGCCAAGTTAGAGGGCTTTACCGGCAATCAACGCTTCTTCTTGTCTTACTCACGAGTTTGGGCTCAAAATATTCGAAACGAGGAGATTTTAAGATTAACGCGCGAAGATGTACACTCTTTGGGCTATTGGCGAGTAAATGGTCCTCTTCCAAATTTCCAACCTTGGTATGAAGCCTTTGAAATCAAAGAGAACGCAAAACTTTATATAGCTCCTGAAAAGAGAGCTGCTATTTGGTAGTTTTTTGCAAGATGTAATTAGGGCCGTGGACGAGAGTTCACGGCTTTTTTTATATATCATATTGGATATTACGCAGTTTAACCAGAGAAGCCTCGTTATCTAACTTAAATCAGAAATCAATTCTATAGATTAATATTTGAAGAGCCATAGGCTCGAACAACTTAGTAGAGGCTGTACAAAAAGGTTTATTGTCACGCAAAGACGCCAGGTCGTCAAAAAAAGTAAAAACAAGAACAGTCAATAAGCTTATTGTGAATAACTTACCAAATACATGCTTTGCGCCTTAGCGTCTTTGCGTGACATTATTTTCATTGCGTGACACTCTTTAGACATCCTCGTTGGGGAACATTAATTTCTTACATAGAACTCCTGTTAATAATAATCTTTTGGCACGACAAAAAATAAAGACAATATTCTCTTTATTTCGAACCAAAATCTATCTATCTTGTTAATATAGTCGAATTGCTACTTTCAGGTATCAAATTAGGGGGTGAGTAATCGAGTTTGGGTAATTTCTTGTATCTTTAGTCTGAATGAGGATTATCAATTTCTCATCGAATTAATTTTGAGTTTAAATAATAATAAGCAGAGTTTATATGTCAACATTTGAAATTATAATGCCTAAGATGGGCGAAAGCGTTGAAGAGGCAACCATTACTAAATGGTTTGTTAAGGTAGGCGATAAGGTGGTAGAAGATGATGTTTTGCTGGAGATTGCTACAGATAAAGTCGATTCTGAAATCCCATCTCCCGTTGCAGGTGTGGTTAAAGAGATAAAATACGAAGTTGATGCACTAGTGCCTGTTGGAAAGGTGGTTGCTGTCATTGCACTCGAAGGTGGTGCTGATGTTGCTGTAGAAGCTCCCAAAGCCGAAGTAGCTGCTCCAGCAGTTCAAAGTGCTTCGGTAGCGGCTGTGCAAACACCAGCTATTGTAGCCCCTGCAGATGTTGAGGCAACTCGTTTTTACTCTCCTCTAGTTAAAAATATTGCAAAAGAAGAGGGCGTTTCTGTTGCTGAACTTGAGTCTCTTGCCGGTAGTGGGAAAGATGGACGTGTAACCAAAGAGGATATTTTAGCTTATGTTTCACAACGTAAAGGCGGAGCTCCTGTAGCTATTAAACCTGCACCTTCGTGTGCCTCTAAGAGTGTTACACCTGAAAAAGCTGCAGTTGTCGAATCTGCACCTAAGGCATCAGTATCTATAGGTGCTACAGATACAATTATGGAGATGGACAGAATGCGCAAAATCATTGCCGATCACATGGTGATGAGCAAGCGTGTGTCTCCGCACGTTACCTCTATGGTAGAGGCAGATATGACTAATATTGTGCTTTGGCGCAATAAAAATAAAGAGGCTTTTGCAAAAAAATATGGAGAGAACTTAACGTTTACGCCTATCTTCTTTGAAGCTGTAGCAAAAGCGTTGCGCGATTTTCCAGGTGTTAATGCCTCTGTTGATGGAGATAAAATTATCTATCGTAAGAGTGTAAATGTTGGTATGGCTGCGGCGCTACCAACGGGCAATCTAATCGTTCCTGTCATTAAAAATGCAGATCAAAAGAATCTTGCTGGAATGGCTTCTGATGTAAATCGTCTTGCCAATTTAGCTCGAGCAAATAAATTGACTGCTGATGATATTTCGGGAGGTACTTTTACCGTATCAAATTTCGGATCGTTTAAAAACCTTATGGGAACTCCAATTATCAATCAGCCTCAAGTAGCAATTTTGGCTATTGGTTCAATCGAGAAGAAGCCTGCTGTTATTGAAACTCCAACGGGTGATGTTATTGCTATTCGTCATAAAATGTTCTTATCTCTCTCTTACGATCATCGTGTGGTTGATGGCATGTTGGGGGGTAGCTTCTTGCGCCGTATTGCCGATTATTTAGAAGAGTTCAGTTTGGATATAGAGGTATAAAGATCAGTCCGAAGTGGATAGTTTGGCGTAATTGAAGGATTTAGATTTTGATGTATTTTTTTAAAAGTATTTAAGATGGTGTTTAAAGTCGGATATTGATAGTTTAAGTTTTTGACTATTCGTTCCAGACTCCAAGCATCAGACTTTAAAACATATTTTATGGATCAACACAACGAACAACCAGTACCAGAAAGATATTCGATTCTTTCGACGGATAAAGAAACGCTCTTGAAATGGTATCATCTTCTATTCCTGGGTAGAACGCTCGACGAAAAGGCGCCAAACTACCTCAAGCAGGCTGTTGGATGGAGCTATCATGCGCCTGCAGCTGGTCATGATGGTATTCAAAATGCAATAGGTCAGGTTTTTGATCGTGCACATGATCATCTGTTTCCTTATTACCGCGATCTTCAAACGTGCGTTTCTGCCGGTTTAACAGCCGAAGAGATTATCTTTAACGGTATTTCTCGCGATACAGATGTCGCCGGCGGTGGACGTCACATGTCTAACCATTTTGCAAAACCAGAGTGGAATATTCATAACGTGAGTTCTTGTACAGGTAACCATACTTTGCATGCTACAGGTGTGGCACGCGCAATTAAAATATATAAAGGAGGTGGGGTTGCTATCAGTTCTCAAGGAGAATCTAGCGTTTCTGAAGGGTATGTTTATGAGGCCATTAATGGTGCATCGAAAGAGCAGTTGCCTGTTATTTTTGTCTTTCAAGATAATGGATATGGTATCTCCGTTCCAAAAAAGGATCAACAAGCTAATCGCAAGGTGGCTAAGAATTTTGAAGGTCTAAAGTAT
>JAGPHP010000249.1 GCA_018055415.1 Breznakibacter sp.
CTCCATGAGCTGTTGGTAAATTAACCTCATCGCCTTTAACCACCAGACTCTCGGCTTTAAGGCGGTAAGCAATAAGTGCTTCGATGGAAACTATTTTAAGATTAAATTTTTTGGCTATCTTGATGAGTTGTGGTAGGCGTGCCATGGTGCCATCTTCATTCATGATCTCTACCAAAACACCAATAGGCTCTAAGCCCGCAAGACGCGCTAAATCTACAGCCGCTTCGGTATGTCCGGTACGGCGTAAAACTCCGCGATCGCGCGCCATAAGTGGGAATATGTGTCCCGGACGAGCTAAATCTTCGGGTTTTGTATTTTTATCGCAGAGTGCTTTTATGGTTTTTGATCTGTCGGAAGCAGAGATTCCGGTGGTACAACCCTGACCAATTAAATCGACACTAACGGTAAAAGGTGTGGCATGCAGTGAGGTGTTTGAGCCAACCATTAAACGCAAATCGAGTTCGTTGCATCGCTCTTCGGTAAGAGAGGTGCAGATAAGGCCCCGCCCATGTGTGGCCATAAAATTGACCTTTTCAGGAGTGATTAACTCGGCTGCGGCAACGAAGTCGCCCTCGTTTTCTCTATCTTCATCGTCCACTACAATAATGAGTTCGCCTCTTTTAATAGCGTCAATGGCCTCCTCAATGGTGTTTAACTTTATATCCTCAATCATGATATTGTGTGATTATATATGGTACTTAATTTATTATACGGTTTTATCCTTTTTCTTAAAGAACATCAAAAGTTTTGTTTTTGTTTCTTGAATAACGTGATAATAGACGTCGGCATTCAATAAAGTTGAGTCGGTGGCCGATTTGTAAGTTAAAAATACACCTATTGGCATAAGTAAAACCGAAGAGAGCCACATTCCATAAGGTATTTCCCACATTCTTTCGCGAGCCATTTTTACGCCAAATGTATCTACTACAAAATAGACGATGAAGAAAAGTATTGATACCACAACGGGCATTCCGAGACCCCCTTTGCGAATGATAGCCCCCAGAGGCGCGCCAATGAAGAAGAAGATTAGGCAGGCGGCCGAGAGGGTAAATTTACGATGCCACTCCATGGTGTGACTAATGATTTTTTTATCTTCACTAGCCACCACTTGCGCTTGATTGTCTATGGCTTGTTTGGTGCTTCGAGCGTTTCGCAGGGCAATCTCTACCACGCTCTTCTTTGTGATCTTATCTGCACTATTAAAGAGTGAGTCGGGATTTACACTTCCATTAGATGCGAAGTTTATGTTAATACTATCTTTGGGTGCTTTTTTTGTATAACGTTGATCGTATAACCACGACATGAAGTAGAAATCAGCACTCTTCTGTTTGGTGTCGTTAACCAATCTAGTTCTCACTTTATAGAGGCTATCTCTATCTTTTACAAGCTGATCGATGTTTTTCATTTTATCGTTGTGCTTGAAAAGTCCCTCGTCTGTGCGACTGAAATCTAACCCTTGGAGGGGTATGTTGGCACGTTGCTCTCGGAAGTGATCTTCTCGAAAGTTTTGTTTGTTTGAGCTAGATCGTTTCTTGTCGTCGAGCACTTTTTCGCTGTACGATACGCCATTGTAGAGCGTTAATGAGGCCGTACTGGTGGCTACATTTACTTTTATCCTGCCCGAATCGGCAATAGTGACATTGGATGGAGTTGCGGCATTTCCTCTATGATCGTAAATCATGAGTTTGTGGAGCATATCGTTTTTTACATCTTTTCGATCAACTTTGATTGTAAAACCATCAATTCCAGAGTAGAAGGTGCGCTCTTTGATCTCGAGTTCAGGGCGTGCCTGCTTAACGTCGAAGAGCAGTGAATAGAGCTTTAGATTGATGTAGGGGAGAACATTGTTGCTGAATTTGTATGCACCATAACTCATTACTACTGTTAAAACAATAAGCGGCAACATGATACGAGGAAGGCTTATGCCGGCCGATTTTAAAGCCGTAAGCTCGTAGTTTTCACCTAAGCTGCCAAAGGTCATGAGCGAAGCAAGCAAAATGGCGAGCGGTAAAGCCATCGGAATCATTTGCAAAGTTGCGTAAAATAGGAGTTGGGCAATAACCCAGGTCTCTAAACCCTTGCCAACCAACTCGTCAACGTATCTCCATAAAAATTGCATTACCAAGATAAATAGGGTAATGAAGAAGGTCATTGCGAGTGGTCCTAAGTAACTTCGAAGAATAAATGAGTGTAGCGTTTTCAAACTTTTATACTGCTTAGATGGGTGAATTTAGACTCTTTTAATAAACTAGGAAGACAAATAGCCTGAATTAGTGCTATTTGTCTCCATTGGTTAAGATATGTTGTAAAAGCAACTCTATTATGAGGCTCCTAACACATGTTTTAATTTTTCAAGTTGCGTGTGCCAAAGTTTAATTGAACTCTCTTCATCACCCTCGTCCACAAAATCGGTAATTGTTAATGACGTAGCCTTAGTTAAATCGTCCACATCAATAGCAAACTCAAAATAGCACTCTTCACAATCGTCATCTAGCCATTTAAAACGAATAAGTTTTGACTCTTTTTGAATGAGTACTTCGGCGTCTTGCGAAGCATTTTTCCATGTAAAGGTGAAGATGTTGCCATTGCCATTGCTTGATACTCTATCGGCAAACCATTCGGACAATCCGGTATAGGTTGACAATCGCGAATAGAGCAATTCGGGTGAAGTATTTAAGAGAATTTCAACGACTATTTTTTTCTTTCCTTACATCATTAATTGTTGGTTTTCATTTATGCCCAAATATATATCATAAATTGGAAATAAGTCTTAAAAAATAAATTTTTCTATTTGTACTCACTCAATTGTCGTTCGCCGGTAAGTACTCCCAGTGCATTATCGTTAAGTGCTTTCATCTCATCTTCGCCCGGAAAAATAAGGACATTACCGATAAATGAAATCATGGGAACGATATATTCTAGAACAAATTTGTTGTTTGCGATTCCGCCTGTAATTATGATAACATCCACTTTGCCATGTAATACGGTGGCAGCTCCGCCAATGGTTTTAGCCACCTGATAAGCCATGGCTTCAAGCACCAGTTTGGCATATTCATCACCTGCAAGGGCTCTCTCTGCCGCCTCGTGTGCCTGATTGGTGCCAAGATGTGCCATGAATCCCCCTTTCCCATTGATGATTTTCTTCATCTGGTCGTGGGTGTAGTTGCCACTATAGCAGTAGTTTACCAATGCACCTGTTGGGAGTGTGCCGCAACGTTCGGGCGAGAAA
>JAGPHP010000078.1 GCA_018055415.1 Breznakibacter sp.
ATACAATACTGTGGATGGGTTTGCATTCCGCCAGCTTGGTTACCTCGAATGGAGAGCCGATTCAACACATAAACTAACTCTGAAACGTGAATTTGGATATGCATTTGCTCGAAATGCAGGAATGGGTGAATTCGCATCGTCATATACATACGCACCACTTCGAAGAGGATTTATTGAATTTAAATCGGGTTGCCAATCTTCTGATTATAACCAAAACAATGGGATCAAGCCATTCGTAAACTCTGCTTATACACTTTTTGCAAGAGAAAACTATGAGAAACTCTTTGAATTTCATTACTTATCTCTAAAAAATAAAATTGACCTTGTAAATGGACTTGTGCTAAATCTCAAACTCTCGTATAATAAAAACCGTGAACTCGATAACAATAGCGACTTCTCATTTTTTTACAAAAATAGTCGAGAGTTTACCTCAAACAAACCAGATAACGCCAATTACAATGATGAGAAAAGCTGTAACACTGCCATCGCTGAAATTGAATTGGAGTTTACACCTTTTCAGCACTATAAAATTGAAAAAGGAACAAAATTGGCGATTTATTCAAAATTCCCAACTTTCAATCTTCATTACAAAAAGGGGATAGATAATATTGCATTAAGTAGTTCAGATTTCGACTTTTTAGAAGGAGGTATCAACCAATGGATTAATATGCCAGCTTCACGATCAATATTCTATACAATTTCTGGAGGTGGATATTTAAATAAAAATAACCTTCCATTTACCGAATTCAAACACTTTAACACGCAACCACTTGAGTTTAATGTCGTTAATTTCAACAACTCATTTACACTACTTGATTTCTATAAATACAGCTCATCAGACTATTTTGTAGAGGGTCATTTTCAATACACATCGCCTTACCTGCTAATTAAACGTTTGCCTTTTTTAAGTAAGCAAATATGGAGTGAAAGTCTCTACGCAAAATATCTAACAAATGAACTTATTAAAAACTATTGCGAAACTGGATATAGCATAAATCACCTCTTCTTGGTTGCAAATGCAGGTGTTTTCGCAGGTTTTGAAAATGGCAAATTCAGAGAGGTAGGCTTTAGATTAGGAGTAGGCTTCTAGGTAAATCTTTTTATCGAAATTTAACATCAGAGATTCAAAAAACTTTACGTTCTTTGTCTGTATAAACTAAGGCGTTATGACTTCACATATCGGTGAGTTCGCAGCACTAGGTGTTGCCATTGTTTGGACTATTACAGCCCTATCGTTCGAATATGCTGCAAATAGAGTGGGCTCCCTTAATGTGAATCTTTTGCGACTTCCATTTGCCTTCATCTACCTTGCAATTTTTACCTTTTTCACACGCGGAAATTCTCTTCCAACCGATGCAACGAATCACCAATGGATGTGGCTACTCCTTTCGGGAGTTGTGGGGTTTGTTATTGGCGACCTATTCCTCTTCAAAGCATTTACACAAATAGGGTCGCGCTTCTCTATGCTCATCATGACTCTCGTTCCACCCATCACTGCACTTATGGGATGGCTATTTTTAAATGAAACACTTACTAGGCTTTACTTCTTTGGGATGTTATTAACAGTTTCAGGAATTTTTTTAGCAGTGAACTCTCATAAAGATGAGTCAACCAATAGATTTTCAAAACACTCCATTCGTGGAATATTCTATGCCATTGGAGGCGCTATTGGTCAAGCTGGGGGGTTGGTTTTAAGTAAAATTGGTATGCAAAATTACAACCCGTTTGCCTCAACTCAAATACGAATTATTGCTGGGATCGTTGGTTTTACGCTCATCATGATATTCATGGGCAGAATTAAAAAAGGTTTTGAAGCACTCCAAAATCGCGAAGGAATGAAAGGAATAATCATTGGCTCTTTCTTTGGACCTTTCATAGGTGTTTCTCTATCATTATTTGCCATACAACATGCAAATACGGGCGTTACATCTACTATCATGTCAATTGTGCCAATCCTTATTATTCCACCATCGGTACTTATATTTAAACAAAAAGTGACCATTTCCGAGATTGTTGGCGCCATTTTGAGTGTTGCCGGAATCACTCTCTTTTTTGCATAATTTTTTACAACAAATGACTACAGATCCATCCATCTATTATAATCAACGGTTAGAGGAACTCTCCCACGAAATAAAAATTCATAAAAAAAGAGATCGCTATTTCTTTGGAGTACGCCTAGCCTTCTTCTTCCTGTTCATAGCAATTTTGGTCATTGCCTCAATTAACAAGAGTTACACACTGCTCTATCTCTTAATCCCATCCTCGTTAATATTCATTCTATCAGTTAGATATGACTTAAAAAATGACAAACGACTGAAGGATCTGCATAAGCGTCTTCAACTAAATCTAAACGAAATTGAGTACTTAAGTCATAACTACTTTTCTCAACCAACAGGTAATGAATATCTAAATCTGAACAACCAATTAGCTCAAGATTTTAACCTTTTTGGAGAAGGATCACTCTTTCAATATTTAAATAGATGTTCAACCAAAATGGGTGCCAAAGCCCTTGCAATGAGCTTAGTTACACCCAACTTTGAAGAGGAGGATATAAGACAAAAACAACAAGCCATCAAAGAGCTATCAGAAAATCGAATCTTTAATGAAAATTTCCGTGCAATTGGGGCATCTATTAAAGAGAAAAAAGATGAGATTGTAAAGCTTCGACTTTGGCTAAATAGCGAAAGTAATATTGTCTCTTGGCAGCAATATTTGGCAATTATCTATCCAACTACCACAATTGTCGCTACCATTCTAGGTGTAATGGGCGTTTTCAGTTTTGCAACGCTCACGGCCCTATTAGTAATTGGGCTAATTTTTAATGGCATAAATGCCAAACGAGTACGCAGCGAATACACGCAAGTTGACAAGAGTTCTAAAATTATTGGGCACTACATACACCTCCTTAAACTGATTGAAAATGAAAATTTTCAATCACAGAAACTCTCGTCTCTTAAGTTGAACCTTTCTAAAAATAACTTTAGCGCAAGTGGCGAAATAAAAGAGCTATTCTCTTTAACTTCAACATTCGACAACTGCTATTCGATGCCATTTTTGGCGCTTATAAATCCCCTTTTCCAATTTGAACTCATAACTCTCTTGCAACTTCATAATTGGAAACGCAAAAATGGAGTTGCTTCGAATGAATGGTTAACAACAATCACCCATTTTGACGAACTGCTCTCTTTTGCAACATACGCCTTTAATAATCAACAACATACTTGCCTTCCCACTCCAATCAATTCTCCATTTACGATAGATGCAACTCAAATTGGTCACCCTTTAATTGCTCCCCAAAGCAGAGTATTAAACTCATTTAACATGAAATCCAACCCCTCGGTACTTATTGTGACTGGAGCAAATATGGCTGGTAAAAGTACCTTCATACGAACAATCGCCTCTAACCTTATTTTAGCCATGAATGGAGCTCCAGTCGTGGCTACGAAGATGAATTTCTCACCCGTAGAGATTCTATCAAGTATTAAAATCCAAGATTCGCAAAAGGACAATAAATCCTACTTCTACGCCGAATTGGTAGGCATGAAAAACATTATTGAGCGGGTTAAAACAAATCCAAAATCAATAGTTTTCTTAGATGAGATGTTGCGTGGAACCAACTCCAATGATAAGCAAAAAGGATCGTTCGGCTTTATCGAAAACCTCATATCTCTCAATGCCAACGTTATTGTTGCTACCCACGACCTAGCCATCGGAGAGCTTGAAGATAGCTATTCGGGAGTAGTAAAGAATCGATGTTTTGAGGTGGAACTCATTAACAACGAACTGCATTTCGACTATATCCTAAAAAAAGGAGTTTCGCAGAAACTTAACGCCTCATTTCTCATGAAAGAGATGGGCATTATAAAATAGCAGAATTGTTATACAGAATAATTCCTACTTAAAAAACATGAATTAATCTATAAAATTTATAGACTTTTATTGCCGTCGTATAGTATTTCTCCATATCTTTGTATTATAAAAGAATTACGAATCTCAATATATTGATTATGAAAAACATTGTATGTCCTATATCTTCTGAGAGAATGTCAGAGCACATATCTCGATTAACCGCTCTATTTGTTGTACTCCTACTGTTAGCCTATTTAATTAGTGGGAATTTAATATTTCCCGCTATTCTTCTCCTCGACTTTTTAAGCAGAAGTCTCTTCGATGGAAAGTTCTCTCCTTTGGCAACTGGAGCTAAAGCATTGAGCAAGGTTCTCTCCCTTAAAAGTAAAATGGTGGATAAAGCCCCTAAGATATTTGCGGCTCGTTTGGGGCTAATTTTCTCTTTACTTCTTTTCATATCGGCATTTCTACATTTACAAAGCGTAGCATTAATTATTGTAGTGCTATTTGGAGTTTGTGCCTTTTTAGAATTCGCTATTAGCTTTTGCGTTGGATGTCTAATATATACATTTATCATCTCATTTTACTCACCATCAATCAAATAGGGTCTATCTCAACAAACTACTGGTTGATGCACTTTTGTATAAATAATGGAAAATAAAAAAACTTTAGAATCTGTAGATTCTAAAGTTTATATCTTTATGATCATATCTAAAATATATTATCATGAAGAAAAATTTCACGATTATCATCTTCGCTCTATTATCGATATCCTTAACGGCTCAAGAATTTAAGGAAATTACCGTTAAATCAGAGGTAAATGAAGTAACCGTTTTTATTAACGGCGCACGAGTGGTTCGAAACAAAACAATAGAACTCCCTGCTGGTAAAAATGTTGTTAAATTCACTGAACTATCTCCCTTCATTGACACCAAAACAATACAAGTAATTGTTAAAGGAAATCCAACTGTTCTATCTGTAAATCATCAATTTAACTATACTGATAGTGCATCTCGTTCGCAACAGGTAGTTCTAATGGACAACCAACTAAAGGAGTTCTCCGACAAGATTAAAATTGAAAATACGAAACTGGAAATAACCAATGAAGCCATAAGCTTTTTAGCAATCAACAAAAATATTGGTGGCAAAAACGAATCAACTTCTCTAGTCACTCTTAAAGAGACTGCAGAGTATTTCAAACAACAGATGGAAGCTCTAAAGATGGAGCAAATACAGATCAATAAGCGCATCAATGAGCTTAACGAAAGGATTCAAAAGATACAATTGGAACGGCTTCAAATAACCTCCCGAAAATCTGATCCACAGGGCGAAGTTCTTGTCAAACTAGATTCCGACACCCCTTGCACTTCCCAATTGGAACTTTCTTACTACGTCTCAAATGCTGGCTGGTTTCCAACTTACGACATCAGAGCCAATAGTATATCAGATCCAATTGCGCTTGTGTACAAAGCAAACGTGCACCAAAACACAAAAGAAGAGTGGAAAAACGTAAGATTAAAGTTCTCTTCGGGCGATCCCAAACGTGGTGCGGTTGCCCCTCAATTGCAGACCTACTATCTGAACTACTCAACGCTACCTCCAAGTTACAAACCATTTGAAGGTAATCAAGTCACAGGTTTTGTCTTCGATGCTGAAACTGGCGAGCCACTTGTAGGTACAAGCATAAACATAACTGGAACAACAATTGGTACCGTCACTAATTTAGAGGGTAAATATTCACTTTCAATTCCCAATAATAAATGCCTATTATCCTTCTCTAATCTTGGATACATAACGGAATTAAGCAACGTTGCTGGTGCGAACATGAATATCTACCTCAATCCTGATAACGAGTCATTAGAAGAAGTTGTGGTAATTGGTTATGGCACAACGAATAATTATGATTCTGAGCCAATGATTATGGAGGAATCACGAGCGCAGCCAGCGCCCTCAAAGGCACGTAAAATTGCCTCACAGAACAAAGTGCCTTCAGTGGAACAAGTCGAAACAACTACGCTGGTTGAATTTGAGATCAAAAAACCCTATTTAATTCATTCAGACAATAAACTTACAACCGTTGAAATGGAGAGTTTTGAGTTAGATGCCGATTTTGAGTACTTCTCAATTCCAAAAATTGATAGTGATGCCTTTTTAAGAGCAAATATAACCGAATGGCAAAAACTCAATCTTTTAGACGGTGAGGCTAATCTCTTCTACGAAAACACTTTTGTTGGAAAGACTGTTTTAGATACGCGGGGAATGAAGGATACTCTATCGCTCTCTTTAGGTCGAGACAGATCGGTGCAAATAAAACGTGATAAATCAAAAGATCTAAGTAGCAGTAAACTATTTGGCTCTAAACGCGAAACAGAACGAAACTGGATGATTAGTGTTAAAAACGGTAAAAAAGCACCTATTAAAATAACACTGCAAGACCAAATTCCAGTTTCTACACTTGATGAAATAGAAGTTATTACAGATGAGTTATCAGGCGGTGAATTGAAGAAAGAGAGTGGCGAAATTACTTGGAAACTAAATCTTGAACCCAACGAAAAGAGAGAATTGAACCTCAAATATAGAATCAAATATCCCAAAGAGAGAAAACTCTTCATAGAATAAAAAGAGAGGGCTGTCAGATAAAAAAATCGACAGCCCTCTTCTTTTTATTTCTTGTGCAACCCACACTCCTTCGTGTCGGGGTTCTCCCACCACCAACGGCCAGCTCTAACATCTTCTCCTTCAAAAATTGCGCGAGTACAAGGCTGACATCCAATGCTTGGATAGCTCTTGTCGTGAAGTGGATTATAAGGTATCTTCTTCTCTTTAATATAGTCCCAAACCATCTTTTCGCTCCAATGCGCTAATGGATTAATTTTAAGTTTTTGATTATTCTCATCCCACTCCACAACCTCAATGGCAGTTCGAGTAACCGATTGCTCGGCACGTAAACCACAAATCCATGCATCAATTGTCTCAAACGCACGTTTTAAAGGTTCTAATTTACGGGTATTACAACACTCCTTACGATTCTCTACACTATCAAAAAACAGATTCATACCCTTTTTAGCTACCATAGCCTGAACAGCCTCATGCTTTGGAAAATACACATCAATTTTTATCTTAAATTTCTTCGAGGTTCTATCAATCAAATCATAAGTCTCGGGAAATAGTCGTCCTGTATCCAAGGTGAAAACTTTTATAGGTGACGATGTGTTACTTACCATCTCAGTAAGCACTTGATCTTCAGCACCCAAACTCGTACTAAGTGCAATCTTAGTACCGTATAATTCGCCAAAATAATTAATTACCTCCTGAGGTGTAGCATCTTTTAATTTGCTATTTAACTCCTTAATCTCTTCGTTTGTCATTCTATCTTTCATATTCATCTCCAAAACATACACCCATCTTACGCCCTTTCATTATAAGCGGATTATCGGGTGTTAGTAAACGTAATTTATCCTCAACTTGTTCTAATGGGATCGATGTTAATTCATTATCTTTTATGGAAATCATCACTCCAAATTGGTTCTTCGCAATTAATTCAGCTGCATGCGAGCCGTATCTTGTTGCTAAAATCCTATCCATAGGCGATGGGCTACCGCCTCTTTGTGTATAACCTAAAATCGTTTCTCGGGTCTCCATACCCGTATGCTCAGAAATCTTCTTGGCAATATAGGCTCCTGCCGACTTTTTGTCAGGATGAACAATCCCCTCGGCAACCACTACAATAGAATAATCCTTACCTCGCAAAACTCTGTCGTTAATCGTCTTAATTACATGGTTTATATCATAAGGGATCTCAGGAACGAGTATAACATCGCCGCCACCTGCCATACCTGAGTAGAGGGCAATCCATCCAGCATGATGGCCCATTACCTCAATAACCATTGCTCGTTTATGCGAATTGGCCGTTGTATGCAATCGGTCTATCGCCTCGGTTGCAATGTTTACCGCAGAATCAAATCCAAAAGTAATATCTGTTCCAAAAACATCGTTGTCAATAGTTTTTGGAATGCCAATTATATTAAGTCCCTCTTTTGCTAATAACGAAGCGGTTTTTTGGGTACCATTACCCCCAATACAAACCAAAGCGTCTAATCCTAATTTATGATAATTCTCAACAATGACTCTAGGCTTCACATACTTGTCGCCCATCTCATCGCTTTTAAACGGTTTCATGCGCGAGGTGCCTAGAATAGTACCACCTAACGTTAAAATACCCGAAAGTAGCTGCTCGTTTAGTGGTATTGTCTCTACATCAACCAAGCCACTAAAGCCATTAGCAATCCCTATCACTTCCATCCCATACTCAACAATCGCAGTCTTTCCAACGCCTCTAATTGCGGCATTGATACCCGGACAATCACCTCCAGCTGATAGTATTCCTATCCTCATCTTCTTCTCGCTCATAACAGGTATTTTATATTTTTAAAATCTATAAATCTCTATCATAAAGATAGTGATAATAAGCATTTTATGAGAGTTAAAAAAAACTAAAAAACCGCTCTATACAAAGCGGTTCAATAGTCTATTCTATATCGTACTACTAAGGAATAATCAACATTGCATCACCATAAGTACCAAAACGATACTTCTCTTTAACAGCCTCAGCATAAGCTTTCATCACAAAATCATAACCACCAAATGCTGTCACCATCATTAATAATGTAGAGAGTGGAAGATGAAAATTGCTAATCATGCTATTTGCCACACTAAAATCGTAATTAGGAAAGATAAACTTATTAGTCCACCCTTCAAATGGCTTAACATGACCTTTGGTTGTAACAGAACTCTCCAAAGTCCGCATTACAGTAGTTCCAACCGCGCAAATTCTACGATTTTCATCTTTTGCCTTATTAACAACATCTGCAACTGCATCGTATATAAAAATCTGCTCAGACTCCATCTTATGCTTTGTAAGATCTTCAACATCAACCGACTTGAAATTACCCATACCAATATGGCAAGTAATCTCGCTAAACTCGACACCTTTGATCTCTAATCGACGCATTAGCTCACGACTGAAATGCAAGCCTGCTGTTGGTGCCGCAACGGCCCCTTCATTCTTTGCAAAAATTGTTTGATAACGTTCTTTATCCTCAGGTACAACTTTACGATTCAAATTCTTTGGAATTGGTGTTTCACCCAAAGAGTATAAAAGAGCCTTAAATTCATCGTGTGATTTATCGTATAAAAATCGAAGTGTTCTTCCTCTCGAAGTTGTATTATCAATTACCTCAGCAACCAACTCGTCGTTAGCACCAAAATAGAGCTTATTTCCAATACGTATTTTACGAGCCGGATCCACTAAAACATCCCAAAGTTTTTGCTCTTGATTTAACTCGCGCAACAAAAAAACCTCAATTTCAGCACCTGTCTTCTCCTTATTTCCATATAAACGGGCAGGAAAAACTTTGGTATTATTAAATACCAAAACATCTTTATCGTCGAAATACTCTATCAAATCTTTAAATACGCGGTGCTCTATTTGTCCGGTTTTTTTATGAAGAACCATTAATCTTGATTCATCACGGTGTTCGGTTGGGTGGGTTGCAATTAACTCCTCTGGTAAGTTGAACTTAAACTTGGATAACTTCATATGATTACTTAATATAAAGAACTAGTGAAATTTGTTATACGTGCGATTTTGAATTTTGTTTCAAATTTTCTAAAAAATTTAAAAATTCATGGCTATCATGGGCATCCGTTAATAAGTATGGGCCTATCTTCGTACGAATTAGCCCTGCTAAATATGCCCCACTATTTAGCAAAACACCAATATCTCGAGCAAATGAGCGAATATAAGTACCCTTACTGCAAGAAATTCTAACCTCAAGATAGGGCATCTCAAAATTCACTATTTCAGTCTCATAGATGATCACCTTTCGAGCACTTATCTCAACATCTTTCCCATCTCTAGCCAAATCGTAGGCTCTTTGTCCATCAACCTTTATAGCTGAAAAAATGGGAGGCACTTGCTCAATCTCACCTGTTAACTTTTCTAAAGCCTTTTCAACGACCTCTCTGGTAATATGCGCAGTAGGATACTCCTGATCAACCGTTGACTCTAGATCGTAGGTAGGAGTAGTCGCTCCGAGATATATTTTGGCAATATACTCTTTCGTGTCCGACAAAAAACTATCAATTTGTTTGGTTGCCTTGCCAGTACAAATAATCATTAGCCCAGTGGCAAGTGGATCTAACGTTCCAGCATGACCAACCTTAATTTTCTTTATTCCTAGATGACGTATAATCCTCGAACGAACTCTTTTAACCAAATCAAACGATGTCCATTTTAAAGGCTTATCAAGAAGAATAACCTCCCCTGATTCAAAATTATACTCTTGTTTATAAGGATTCATTAGTGAGTGCAAATAATAACAAATTAACACTCAATAAGAGTGATTTTCAATAAAAAGGATAAAAAGAGTAGATTACTCTTGTTGCTTTGGCTTTTTCATGATTGCATAGATCTCAAAGATGAATCCAGCTAAAACCACCAACGGAGCTAATACAATTCGACGGAAAGAGTAGATGTCGTTATTAAATACTTTTGGATCATTGTTGGCACTTCCCATCATCAGTAAAAACCCCAATAAGATGATCCCAAATCCGATTAAAAGTAGTTTATAGTTCTCTTTTGATAAGGCAAATTCAAAAGCACCTTGACTGCCTTTTGTTGTAGTTTGTGCCTCTTTAGTGTTCGTTATCTTACTCATTATATAATATTTTTCAAATTAA
>JAGPHP010000250.1 GCA_018055415.1 Breznakibacter sp.
AATAATATACCCTATATTTTGTACTTTTGCGCCTCAACAATTTCAAGATAAAAGTATGGCTACTCTTTTAGCGCTCGAAACCTCAACAACAGTCTGTTCAGTCTCTTTATCAAAGGATGGAGCTATTTTGGCCGAGCGTAAAACTACTACACCTAATTCGCATGCGCAGACGTTAACCGTTTTTATCGATGAGGTGATGAAAGAGGCGTCTGTGGCTTATACTCAGCTAGATGCGGTGGCAGTAAGTGAGGGCCCTGGCTCTTATACGGGTTTACGTATTGGTGTCTCTACCGCTAAAGGGTTGTGTTATGCTCTTTCAAAGCCCCTTATTGCTATTAGTACATTGCAAACAATGACTCAACAGCTTATTCGCACAAATCCTTCTTTAAATGAATTGAATTCAATTCTGGTGCCCATGATTGATGCACGACGAATGGAGGTCTATTCTGCTCATTTTAATTGGTCGAGTGAAATGGTACGCGAAGTGGAGGCCGAAATAATCGACGAAATATCGTATGGGGAGCTTTTACAAAATCAGAAGTATATCTTTTTTGGTAACGGCGCCGAGAAGTTAAAAGAGACCATCATTTCACCAAATGCCATTTTTGTTGATGGAATTACCCCTTTTGCAAACGATATGGTTACCCTTGCCGAGAATCTATTTGCCCAAAAGCAATTTGTTGATGTTGCCTATTTTGAGCCTTTTTATCTAAAAGATTTTATGGTGAGCATGCCTAAAAATAAGGTATTGTAGCTATTGAAAGGTTATAATATTTAAAAAAAGCATTTCGAAAAATTCGTTTATTTCGTTTATTTCGTTTATATTTACTTGAAATATAAAGCTGAGATATATGCAAACTCTTGAAAATATTAAACGACCTTCGAAAGAAGAACAGATTGCTGCTATGAAATCTTATGATGCTTTAGCCAACGTCCTAAATGAGTTAAAAGATAAGAATCCAGAAATTGAGATTGAAGAAACACGCGAAAAGATTAGAATCCCATTAAATGCTTTAAAACTTTTAGCTCAGATTCTAAAAGAGACAAGCAATGGACGACCAGTTTCAATTGTTCCAATTGCAACGGAATTAACAACTCAGGCAACCGCAGAGTTGCTAGGCTGCTCAAGACCTCATGTAATAAAGCTTCTTGAATCTGGAGAAATTAAGTTTACAAAAGTTGGTAAACATCGAAGAATTAGATATGAAGATGTTGTGAGTTATAAGAGTAAAATGAAAGCACATCAGGAAGATCTAATTAATGAAATAATTAACTCAGACGAGGAAGCTGGATTGTATGGTTCATAGTGTAAAATTTAAGTGTGTATTAGACACCAATGTTATATATCCACTTTGGATACGTGATTTATTGATGTGGTTTGCATTTTATGAACTCTAAACCCCAAAATGGAGTGCTACCATATTTGATGAGTGGATAACTGTCATGAAAAGAAAAGGGATCGAAACCAATGAGGCAATAAATCGTGCTAATAAAATGAATTTGGCATTTCCTGATGCTCTCGTTCAGAATTATGAACCATTAATTGATTCATTAACACTTCCTGATTTAAATGATAGACACGTTTTGGCTGCAGCTATAAAAACAAACGCAGACCTTATAATTACAAATAATTTAAAAGATTTTCCAGTAGATTATTTATCTAGTTTTGGATTAAAGGCAAAAACGCCTGATGATTTTTTTACCGATATTATCGACTTAAACCACGACTTGTCTGTTCAAGCATTTAGGAAATTGGTTTTAAATAAGAAGAATCCACCATTTAATGAATTTGATGTTCTTGATATTTTTAGAAATAACGGTTTAAACGATACGGCTAATTATCTTCACGCTTTAATATAATTGAAGTTCCCTATTTCTAAATGTTTTACTAAATCGCTACAACACCGCAATCTTTAGGGCATCTTCGTCCCAATGCGGGGTTGTTTTAATCAAATGTACAGCTTCTTCGGGTGTCTGAGCCACTTCCCACATCTGACGATGCTCGTGTCGCATAAATTGTTGATTGATACTTTGATCTAAGATCTCTAAAATTGGATTAAAGTAATTTTTGGTGTTCAAAATAATGATTGGCTTTTTAAATTTGCCGAGTTTTTTAAGCGAAAGGGCATCAAACATTTCGTCAAAAGTTCCCACACCACCAGCCATTACAACAATTGCTTCCACCTCTTGTAGCAGAATCTCTTTACGTTGCGCCATGGTTTGGCACACAATCATCTCTTTTACTTGTGGATGTGCCCACTCAACATCTACCATAAACTTGGGAATGACTCCAACGACACGACCGTTTAGCTCAAGGATCTGATTGGCAATGGCTCCCATCGAACCAATAGAGCCACCTCCATATTTTATTCCAAATCCGTTCTTAACAAGTAGAGAGCCAAGTTCTTTAGCATGATTTAGATATGATGAATCTATTTTGGCACTTGAGGCACAGTATATAGCAACTAGTTGATTACTCATATGTTAAATCGTTTCGGAGGTACACCAAGCTGCCGCAGCTAATAAAATAAGATCTTTTAAAATGGATTGTCCCATTTTTGAGAGTTCTGGAAAGCGAAAACTTGGATGCCATACCATATCTGACGTTATAATAAAACTTACACTTACAAGACACCCAATAGCAACTACCAACGATCCCCAGAAAGCAATTTTGTCTGATACTTGTTTCATTGCAATCATAACTCCTGCCACAATCTGACCATAAGCAACAATGGTTACAATGGTTGAGAGGGCAATGTATTTAAACATCCAAGTTAAGAGGGCGCTATTTTGAATGAGTTGACGTAAATGATCTTGTTCAAAACTTCGGAGCTTCGTAACACCTAGCCAAATAAGAACTATGGCTAATCCATATCGCAATAAAAAAGAGGCAGTGCCGTCGAAAAATTTCTTGAAAAAATTGCGCATAGTAGTCTATTTTTTTTGTAGAGGAATTTGATACTCAAGAGTATATGAAAAACCAAAGTTCAAGGGTAGTGGCTTTCCGTAGCCCGGAATGGTAGATGGCTCTAAGAGTTCTTTATTGCTGGTATAAATCAAGCTACGAGCCCTTACTGTTACGCCCATAAAGAAATTCTTTAAAACTTCGGCTCGCAAACCTGTTAAGAGTTCAAAATAGTGTGAGGTAACACCGTAAGTAGCAATACTGCTGGTATAATCGCTCCAGTATCCATTTTGAGAGGTAT
>JAGPHP010000079.1 GCA_018055415.1 Breznakibacter sp.
GCCAATTTTTGTATAATAGGAATCGAAAACGCTGCTGTTTTACCAGTACCCGTAGGTGCTACTGCTAATAAATCATTACCTGCCAATGCAATAGGAATCGCCTCACCCTGAATTTGTGTAGGGATATCGTATCCCTTCTCATTTAACGATTTTAAAATCGGCGCAATGAGATTAAGTTTTTCAAATGTAATTTCTGTCATTAAAATATTTTTTGCAAAGGTACTCCTAATCTTTCAATAACCCATGCAAAAAGAGGCTCCCCCTCCATATAACTCCATTTTTGTTAAATATTTAACTTTAAATGCAATTTTGGGCGTTCCCCTGTGGGGCGGGCTGTCTGATACCGCTCGGCTTTGCCGCTTTGCTTGCAAAGAATCTTTTTGGCAAGCTCTTTTCATATGTAAACCCCTTCGATATCCTGATGTTTTTCCATTTGTACCCAAAAGGATTTCTACTACCATTCCTGACGCAACAGAATTACCTCCAAAGGGTAGAGGACTAAGCTATTTCAACAATACTTTTATACTATAAAGAACACCATATATCCCTCCAAAACTTTATATTTGAATTTCACTAAAAACTTCAGCTATGAAAACTAAAATTTTATCTATTCTTTTCCTTTTTGCTTTAGCACTCTTTTCTAATGCACAAGATTTCTCACAACTCAACAGTTATCTGTTGGTCGATGGTGCCGATTATGGCAAAGCGGAGCCAAAAGTAAAGGAGTGTGTTAACTACATTCTAAGCGTACCTATCGACGATCAAAGCGCCAATAGAACAGATGCACTACAATTTATCATCCGCTGGATGGTTGGAACGCCAGATTTCTCCTTTGGAATAGGACAAAGCGCCGCTAACATCTCTAAAAACGATACTAATTTAATGGGTCTCTATATGGTGTGCATCACCAAAGTTGGCCTAGAACATCGTGAAATAGCCAAAGATAACGGCCAAATGGATTATGAAACAATCATGACTCTACTCCCTTATTGCGAAAAAGAGAGCAATAATGTAAAGCTCAACAAAGAGCTTAAAAAGATGATAAAACAACGAAATGCGGGCACTCTTAAAGAGTATTTGGCTGCTTATTGGAAATAAACTATGACTATGAAAAAGAGACTCATTCTACTGCTTTTGGCATGTTTTTCGGTAGTTGCTAATAGCCAAAACAAAAACGATGAAGCTCAGAAAAAGCTTCAAATAGCCATCGAATTTATGGATAATGGCCGCCCAGACGAAGCCATCACCCTGTTAAACGATGCCAAAAAATTAGATCCAACCAACAGTGTGTATGATTACGAAATTGGATACGCCAACTATGTTAAGGGAGATTACAAAAAGGCAATTGCCATCTTCAAGAAACTCGCAAAATCCAAGTATGCATACGATGGCGTTTATCAGATGCTCGGCAACTCTTACGATATGAATGGATCTTCTAAAAAAGCGCTCGAAACCTATTCTCAAGGACTAAAACTCTTTCCAAAATCGGGACGTTTATATCTCGAAACTGGTAATGTTTACTGGCAACAGTCAAAATACGACCAAGCAGTTACCGCCTATCAAAAAGGTATCGAAGTCGAACCACGCTTCTCATCCAACTACTTCAGATCAGGTTTGCTTTATCTTAACTCTACTGAAAAGGTCTGGGGCTTAATTAGTGGCGAGATGTTGCGTATTCTGGAACCCGAGTCCAAGCGAAGTCGCGAAATAGGTGCACTGATGTTTAAAACCTATCAAAGCAATGTCAACTTTACTTCCGACACCACGATGTCGGTCTCTTTTAGCCAAAGTCAACGACTCTCAAGTGATAAAGATGGTAGCATAAAACTGCCCTTTGGCATCACAGTTTACGAGCCGTTATTGATGTTATCAGCTATCGGCAAAAAGGAGATTACCCTCTCAACACTCACCCAAATTCGAGAGCAGTTTATTAATCTCTATTTCGAAAAAGGCTATGATAAAAAGTATCCATCGGCGCTCTTCTCCTATCACAAACAGCTCATTGATTCTGGTCATTTCGAAACGTTTAATCAGTGGCTCTACAGTGATGCGAATAAAGAGGAATTCGAAAAATGGAAAGAGACAAACAGCACGAAATGGGACGCATTTGTAGATTGGTTTGAAGCAAATCCCATAAATATAACCGATGAAAACCGACTCCGTCTAGAAGAGTAGAAATTTTTTATCGCTCCTATTTGCATTTAAAATCAAAGTTTTTACCTTTGCACTATAAAATTTCGGCAATGAGATCATCTAACGTACATCATCATTTTCATTTAATGCCCTAAAGTAGGCACTGATGGTGTATTTTATAATACTTAACTTGAAGGGCTTACTTTTAACGGTAAGCCCTTTTTTATTTCATTTTTTGCAAATATTTAAAGAAAAACAATAAAAGTAACAAGCATGGAGACTAGATTGCGTATTGCACTTCAGAAAAAAGGTCGCTTGAACGACGATTCAATGGCGATGATGAAAGAGGCAGGTATTAAATTCGATATTGGCAGTGGCAAACTGTTATGTATTTCACCAAACTTCCCAATTGAAGTGCTTTTTTTGCGCGACGATGATATTCCTCAAACCGTGGCCGATAGCGTTGCCGATATAGGTATCGTAGGCGAAAACGAAGTGGAAGAGAAAGGTTTTGAACTAACTATTGCTAAACGTTTAGGTTTTAGTAAATGTCGCATCTCTTTAGCTATTCCAAAAGCAGAAGAGTATCCTGGTTTAAGCTATTTCAACGGCAAAAAAGTGGCTACCTCTTATCCTGAGATTCTTCGCAAATTCTTTGTCTCTAAAAAAATCAATGCTGATATTCACGAGATAGCAGGTTCTGTTGAGATTGCTCCAAGCATAGGTTTAGCCGATGCTATTTTTGACATCGTTAGCTCTGGTAGCACCTTGGTAGCCAACAGCTTAAAAGAGGTTGATATCGTTATGAAATCAGAAGCTCTTTTAGTGGCAACTCCAGGATTATCGGCCGAGAAACAAGCTATTTTAGATGAGCTTATCTTCCGCATCAACGCTGTAAATGCTGCAAAATCAAATAAATACATCGTTCTTAATGCGCCAAACAGCAAACTTGCCGAGATAGTTAAAATTCTTCCTGGCATGAAGAGTCCAACTGTTTTACCATTGGCTCAAGAGGGTTGGAGCTCAATCCATTCGGTTATTGCCGAGAGCAAATTCTGGGATGTTATTGGCCAACTTAAAGAGGCTGGTGCTGAAGGAATTGCTGTTATGCCAATTGAAAAAATGATACTATAAGTTGTAAGCCTCCCCCAACCCCTCCAAGGGAGGGGAGCTTAATATCTCTCTTGTCCCCCTCCCTTGGAGGGGCTAGGGGGCTAAAGTCAATTTTCTTTGCGTCTTTGCGCCTTTGCGAGACACAATTTAAAAACGCATAACCATGAATATATACAAATATCCATCACCCTCTGATTATGAACAACTTGCTCAACGCACCGAGATAGATCTTTCCAATCTTTTTGATACGGTTAAAGATGTTTTGGTGCAAATCAAACAAGAGGGCGATAAGGCCGTTTACGAGCTTGGCAAAAAGTTTGATGGAGCCGATCTAAAATCGCTTTTGGTTTCAGAGGCGGAGATTGAAAAGGCATGTTCGGAGGTTTCGGATGATTTGAAAGAGGCTATCAACCAGGCCAAAAGCAACATCGACAAATTTCATGCTTCGCAACGCTTTATTGGTCAAAAAATTGACACCATGCCTGGTGTTACCTGCTGGCAAAAGAGCATGCCTATTGAAAAAGTTGGTCTATATATTCCTGGGGGAACTGCCCCACTTTTCTCAACCGTATTAATGCTTGCTGTTCCTGCAAACATCGCAGGTTGTAAAGAGATTGTGCTCTGTTCACCACCTAATAAAGAGGGCAAATTACACCCTGCCATTCTTTACACCGCATCACTTTGCGGCATCAAAAAAATATTCAAGATTGGTGGCATTCAGGCTATTGGCGCTATGGCGTATGGCACCGAGTCGGTACCTAAAGTCTATAAAATCTTTGGTCCTGGTAACCGTTATGTAACAGCTGCTAAACAGTTGGTTAGTCTTAAAGATGTAGCTATCGATATGCCTGCAGGCCCATCGGAAGTACAGGTTATGGCCGATGAAAGTGCAAATGTAGCCTTTATTGCCTCCGATCTACTCTCGCAAGCTGAACATGGTGCCGATAGTCAAGTTATCTTCACAACCACCTACGAACCAATTATTGAGGCAGTTAAGGCGGAATTAGACAAGCAATTAAATCAGTTACCACGGAAAGAGGTGGCCGAAAAAGCACTGCAAAACAGTCGTGTTATTCTATTTAAATCTATGGATGAGATGGTGGCATATACCAATGTTTATGCACCAGAACACCTAATTTTAAGTGTCAATAATTGCGATGCCATTGCTGACCAAATTACCAATGCAGGCTCTATTTTCTTAGGAAACTATACGCCTGAAAGTGCAGGTGATTATGCATCGGGAACTAACCACACCTTACCAACTCACGGTTATGCAAGGGCTTACAGCGGTGTTAATCTCGATAGTTTCATGAAGCGAATTACATTGCAAAAAATTACCAAAGAGGGTCTAAATGCTTTAGGACCATTCATTGAAAAAATGGCAGAAGAAGAGCAACTCGAAGCTCATAAGAATGCGGTAACTTTAAGATTAAAAAGTAATTAAAGTTGGTAATCTATCCCCCTCCTTTGGAGGGGTTAGGGGAGGTCTAAATATCAAACCTTCACCATGTTCCACTCCCTTGGAGGGGTTGGGGAGGTCAAATAGAATTAAATTTATCATATATGTTTTCACTCGACACACTATTACGCGCAAATATAAAAGCTCTAACGCCCTATTCATCGGCAAGAGACGAATTTAAGGGTGTGGCAGAAGTTTATCTCGATGCCAACGAAAATCCTTTTTCTGAGCCATTTAACCGTTATCCTGATCCGTATCAACTAAAACTGAAAGCGGTTATTGGCGATATTAAGCAGATAGCTCCATCGCACATCTTTTTAGGCAATGGCAGCGATGAGCCTATCGATTTATTGTTCAGAGCTTTATGCGAACCTAGTGTCGATAATGTGGTGTCGATTGACCCTACTTATGGGATGTATCAAGTATCTGCCGAAATCAATAATGTGGCTATTAAAAAGGTAGCATTAACGCCTGATTTCCAGATTGATGTTGACGCTGTTTTAAAGGCGGTTGACGACAAAACAAAAATGATCTGGCTCTGCTCGCCAAACAACCCCACAGGAAATTGTTTGAAGCGTGAGGATATCTTAAAACTCATCAACTCTTTTGCAGGTGTTGTGGTGGTTGATGAGGCTTACATAGACTTTGCACCTGATCAAACCTTTCTAAATCAGTTAGATCAATATCCAAACTTAGTGATTCTTCAAACATTCTCAAAGGCCTGGGGAATGGCTGGTTTGCGCTTAGGAATGGCTTTTGCATCGACAGAAATTATTGAAATTTTAACGCGCATCAAGTATCCTTACAATCTGAGTATGCTTACGCAACAGACTGTTTTAGATCTACTTATCAAAAATAGAACGGAGAAAGATAAATGGGTTAAAACGATTTTAGAAGAGCGTGAAGTTCTTATCGCTGAACTTGGTAAAATCAAGCAGATTATCAAAATCTATCCAACCGATTCAAACTTTGTCTTGGTTAAGATTGATAAAGCCCGTGAAATCTATAACTTCCTGTGCGACAATAAGATCATCGTACGCGATCGCTCAAAAGTAAGGCTTTGCGACAATACCCTACGCATTACTATAGGTACGCCAAAGGAGAATAAGAGATTATTGGAGGCGTTGATGCTCTACTTTAAGGGGTAGTGCTATTGTGCTTTATAACAAAGCTTTTTGCTATCTTTGGTTAAAATTACACTGATGGATAAGAATGTAAAATACGGGATAGAATTATCTGATTATGATTTGGATACAGCCGATGCTATGTTACAAAGTAAGAGGTATTTATATGTGGGTTTTATGTGTCATCAAACTATTAAAAAAGCCTTTAAAGCCTATTTTACCAAAACAAAAGCCGAAACAGCGCCATTCTCCCATAGTTTATCTTTTTTAGCTAAACGAGGCGAATTCTACGATCTTTTTACCGAAACACAAAAGGATTTTATCGATCAAATTGAACCTTTAAATATAGAGGCTAGATATCCGTCACACAAAGAGCGACTTCTCAAGAGTCTTACCGATGAAAAATGTATCGAGATCATCAAAAACACCAAAGAGTTACAACAATGGATAAAAGCGAAGCTATAAGTAAAGTTCAAGCTTATAAAATGTTGTTGAAAAAACATTTTGAAGTGGAGAATGTCTATCTATTTGGATCCTATGCGAAAGATTCCAACAATGCTGATAGCGATATTGATGTTGCTGTTGTAGTAGATCATTTTGATGGCGATTATTTCTCAGTAACTCCACTTTTATGGCGATTGCGTCGAGAAATTGACGATCGAATTGAGCCCATTTTAATTGAACGAGCCTATGATGACGGTAACTTTTTAGCCGAAATTCAAAAATACGGTATCGACATCGTATAAATAACAAATTTTTATGAAGAAACGCATACTTTTCATCGATCGCGATGGAACCATTATAACTGAGCCTCCTGTTGATTTTCAGGTGGATAGTCTTGAAAAACTGGAGTTTTATCCAAAAGCTATCTCCAATTTGGCACTTATCGCCTCAAAACTCGATTTTGAGCTGGTAATGGTGACCAATCAAGATGGATTAGGAACAGTCTCGTTTCCTGAAGATACCTTTTGGCCTGCCCAAAACAAGATGATGAAGACGCTTGAAAGTGAGGGCATATTCTTTGCAAAAGTGCATATCGACCCATCGTTTCCCGAAGAAAACTCCCCAAACCGCAAACCACGAACTGGTATGCTGGGCGAGTACTTTTCAGAGAGTTATGACCTAGCCAATTCGTTCGTTATTGGCGATAGAGTGACCGACGTCATCCTAGCCAAAAACCTAGGGGCAAAAGCCATTTTTTTGAGAGATGAAGCCTCTGCCAACGAGTTGCTAATAACAGAAAACGTAACCGAAACGTGTGCTTTAATTACAACCTCATGGGATGAGATTACAAACTTCCTCTTCCGCACAGAGCGAACAGCCGTAGTGGAGCGAAAAACCTCAGAAACAGATATTTACATTGCTCTTGATTTAGATGGAACAGGTAAATGCGATATCTCAACGGGATTACACTTTTTCGATCACATGCTGGAGCAAATTGGGCGCCACTCGGGTTGTAATTTAACCATTAAGGTGAAGGGCGATTTACATGTAGATGAGCACCATACCATTGAAGATACGGCTATTGCCTTAGGTGAAGCATTTAAGCGCGCTTTAGGCGATAAGCGTGGCATTGAGCGCTATGGTTACTGTCTGCCTATGGATGACTGCTTGTGCCAAGTAGCGCTCGATTTTGGCGGCCGTGCATGGCTGGTTATGGATGCCACTTTTACACGCGAAAAAGTGGGCGATATGCCTACCGAGATGTTCTACCACTTCTTCAAGAGTTTCTCGGATGCCAGCGCATCTAACCTCAACATAAAAGCTGAGGGAACGAACGAGCACCATAAAATTGAGGGTATCTTTAAAGCGCTAGCACGAGCTATAAAAATGGCTATAAGAAAAGATGTTTTTAATAACTCGTTGCCTAGTACAAAGGGAGTTTTGTAGCTATATTTCACAAAAACAGAGGCAGTTAAAAAGGATTTTAAACTTTTTGACTGCCTCTATTTTTTTAAATGGATATACTATTTCTTACCCTTCAGCAGGCGTACAGTTTTCCTCTCTCTTAACCTCACCTGCCCCATTGAAATTAAAAGAGGTGCTGCAAGCGCTACCAAGTAGAGCATGAAAATTAGATCGGATTTTGCCTCACTTTTCATGTCAACAACCTCACTTCCCTTAAAATTCAGTTCACCAATCTTCACAACTTCGCTCTTATTAGTGAGGCGCAATGTGGTTCGTTGAACTGTTTCGTTAACTCGCCCATAATTGGTGTACATGAGCATTTGAACCGTAATGGGCTTTGAGATCTTTTGACTTCTAGTGCCATAATAATTGACCTCAACAATATATTTGCCGGGGATCGCCTTCTTGAGTAAAAACTCCTCTGGACCATAGCCTGATGTGTTGTCGGGAGACAAATAGCCACAAATCTTGGTTCTATTATGTTCGTAGCTACACTTCTCACCATTCGGATCTGTCACCCACAAATCCATGTCGGTGTTAGCAGCATCCCACTCCAAAACGATACGAATATCCACAGGTTGATGTTTAGCTAAACGGGGATCAAAATCGGGAATTAGTATCGATGTGTCCGAGTGGAACATGATATTATTCATCTCGCCAACGAGTATCGAGGTAAAACCAGCCGTTACATTAAGTTTAGAATCGCGAATAATGGTATATAAAGTCTCAATCGACTTCTGATACTCCTTTTTGGCCGATAAGGCAAATCCAAGATCGCGGTAAGAGTGTGCCTCAAATGGGCGAATTGAAACCACCTTTTGGAATACCTCAATGGCATAGTCATACTCTTCAAATTCAATAAGTTTACGACCAAGTATTCGCAGATTATCAAACTGCTCGTCGGTTGATTCGGCTAAATTAGAGAGTACCTTTAATGCTGATTCTTTTTGATTTCGTTGATAAAGTAGAGAAGAGACATCCAAAAATAGAGCTGGAGGAACATCTTTAGAAGCTGCTCTCTTTTGGAGATATGCTTGATAAATCTTCTCTGTAGAGAGCATTTTTAAGGAGTCGATGAATGGATCATTTGGATTCCATTCGGTCACCAAAATGGTTGAAGTGGATGAATTTACAACCTCAACATCACTGATCTGGTTCTCTTCGGCAACAACGTCATCTGTGCCAGAGTCAAAATCAGTACTACTAACCTCTTCTTCTATCACCATTTCATTGTCGGGACGAATCATTGGTGTCGTGAAACTTATTGTGTTTCGTAAAACTGGTGGAGGTGGTGGAACATCGCGTAAATTATTAGATGCTTCAACAACCTCTTCGCGCTCCGCCATCATATAAACAGGTTCGCTAGTGTCGACTTTTTGCTTCATCACTTTCGGACATCCATTCTCGTACCACATCACTTTAGTACTAAAATCGGATACAATGGATTGCAAATACTCCTCACTACTCCTCTTATCGTCTCGATTAAACTGCTTAATGCGCTCATAATATTCAGCTTGCATTTCAGCTGGTGGTACTATTCGATACTGAAGGTAATCTTCGATAGTCTCGAGCACAATTAAGGAGGTCAATGACGTTACAATTTGATAACGTTTACCTAAATCAATGATCTTCAATCTATTCTCTTGTGGATTTATTTCAAGATTTTCAACAACTTTCTCAATCCAAAGTCGCTCAATTAGCCCCGCTTTAATTGGATTATTTTTATTAATAATAAAGCTCTGTTGGTAACTTGACGAGTTGTTATATCCAAAATGGAGTGTAATCTTAGCACTTGAGCTGTGTAATTTACCTAATATGGGAAGATTTTGATTGTAATGTGTTGATGAAGAGGGAAACACCTCCGAAAGTTCATCGTGATTATAGTCTGCATATAAGAAATGCAGCTTTTGATAAATCAAGAATTTACTAGCTTCTGCAATTGTTGTATTGACAAGATTTATATAAACTCCTGAGTTCTTTTGAGCCATACAATTGAGAGAGTTACTATTTACTTTTGGCGAGGAGTTGATTATAAATAGAGGAGTACTAGATGTTAGCTGCTCCTCTTTTCCAAAATTCACCAATCCATCTGTAAAGAGCAAAATCTCGTCATCATGAGAGGTGTAAATTTGAAGATGAGAGTATTGTGTGGCACCATCGGGCACTAAAGGATTAAGAATGGTTTTAATATTTTGCCAAGCGCCCTTTTTTATTGTTAATGTAGTGTCGAGTTCGATATCTAGGGCAAACGTAATGAGCCTAACTTCTACATCTTGAGCCCAATTAAAATAATGATCTAATAAAGCAAACTCTTTTGCCTTGTCTCTATTTACCAAACTCCCCGAGATGTCGTAATAAAGGGTTATTTTAGATGGTTTGGGTTTGTCTCGGAATGTTGATGGAGGTAGAGTATTTAGATAGAAAAAAATTTGATCACCCTCAATTACCCCTTTTGATGAAGATGCTAAAGTTGACGTTGTATTTACTGGCAGTTTAAAACCGATCTGCTTCTGTCCAATAAAATTAGTGGTTTCGTAAGATGCTATAAAACCGTTGTTTTGCTGTTGAAAATGGATATTTACCTGCTGGGAGTCCACTATTTGTGGTGCAATAGCTTGGTTTAAAACCTCGGCTCTAACGTTTAATCGTTTGATGGCTTTTTCAAAAGTCATCGGTAACTGGTACAAATAGTTTTTGCCATCACATTTCAGAGAGTGCTCATAGGCCAGTTGAATACGTTTATATC
>JAGPHP010000080.1 GCA_018055415.1 Breznakibacter sp.
ATAACGGTTATTGGCGAGATTGCCGAGAAAACAGATTTACTTGCTATTAATGCCGCCATTGAAGCTGCTAGAGCAGGCGAACAGGGCAAAGGCTTTGCTGTAGTAGCCAACGAAATTAGGAAGCTTGCCGAACGAAGCCAAGCAGCAGCCAATCAGATTGAAGAACTCACTCGTACAAGCGTTAAAATAGCCAATAAATCGGGAGAATCGCTCACCTCAATAGTTCCTGATATCAAAAAGACGGCTCTATTAATTCAGGAGATCAGTGTATCAAGCCTAGAGCAAAACACGGGGGCAAGCCAAATAAATGCCGCCATTTTACAACTAAACACGGTTACTCAACGCAATGCATCGATGGCTGAAGAGATTGCCTCTAGCTCCGAAGAACTCTTTGCGCAAGCAGGACTTTTGAAAGAGATCATCTCTTACTACTCGGTTGAAGCACTCGAATCAGAAAAAGAGAATGAGACTAAGAAGCGTGATAAACGCAAACAATCAAGTAGCAAAAGTGAGTCTAAAGCACATACAGAAAAGAGTATTGAGATAAACATCGAAAAGAGCAATAACGAGAATTATGATAAATTCTAAACAACCTAACTCTCTTTAATAAAAGCGCCATACGTAATCATTTGCGTGTGGCGCTTTACTTTTAGAATAAAAAAGGTTGGATCATACAGACCCAACCTTTTGTTATTTTATGCATTTGCCGAATTGAATAATTAGCGCGACAAAATATCTGTCAACCCAACTAAAAGTGGATTAAGCTTCTTCTTATTCTTAAGTGTTTGATTAAATGGCACATGCGATATCTCACGATTCACAATTCCCACCATAATACTCTGTTGATCGTCGAGAAGAGCCTCAACAGCTTTTACGCCTAAAAGACTTGCCGTAACTCTATCAAAAGCCGATGGTGATCCTCCACGTTGTAAGTGACCAAGTATCGAAACTCTCACATCATACTCAGGATGAATCTCCTCAACACGCTTAGCAAGACTCATGGCACCATTCTTTTCCCCCTCGGCAACAAGCACAATACTGCTTGTCTTCTTCTTTTTGAAGCCCGTCTGTAAGAAAAGATCAAGTTTTTCGATATCCATTTGAATCTCAGGCACGATGATAGCCTCTGCTCCCGAGGCGATTCCACTTCGCAAAGCAAGGAAACCCGCATCGCGCCCCATAACCTCAATAAAGAACAAACGACTATGTGCGGTTGCAGTATCTCTAATTTTGTCAACAGCATCAATAACCGTATTTATTGCAGTATCGTATCCAATTGTGTAGTCGGTTCCATAAAGATCGTTATCGATAGTTCCAGGAATACCAACAATTGGAATTTCGTGCTCCATACCAAAATAGCGAGCTCCAGTAAAGGTCCCATCTCCCCCGATAACAACTAATGCATCAATGTTATGAGATTTTAAATTATCATAGGCAATCTGACGTCCTTCGGGTGTTTTAAACTCCATGCTTCGGGCAGTTTTTAATATGGTGCCACCCAACTGAAGGATACCGCTCACCGAGCTTGAGTCCATTGGAATAAACTCATTATTAATCATACCCTGATACCCTTGCATGATTCCCATCACCTCCAGATCATTTGCAATAGCAGCTCTAACAACAGCTCTAATTGCCGCATTCATACCTGGAGCATCTCCTCCCGAAGTTAAAACCCCAATTTTCTTTATCTTACCCATATCTTAAATATTACACGATCATTTTCTCCTCTTTTATCTTCTTGGCCACCTCCTCCATTAACCAAAATGGCGTTGATGTGGCTCCACAAATACCAACACTCTCAACATCTTTAGTAAACCATTCATTATCAAGCTCTGATGAGTTGGAGATAAAATAGGTACGTTCATTAATCTCTTTACAACTTTTATAAAGTACCTGCGCATTACTACTCTTCTTGCCTCCAACAAATAGGATTAGGTCATATTCACTAGCAAACTGCTGAATATGAGGCACTCTGCCTGCCACTTGCCTACAAATAGTATCATGCCACTCAAAAAGTTCAGGTCGAGCAATTCTCGACTTTATTAGATCGACTAATTTATTAAAACTTTCAATACCTTGAGTGGTTTGAGAAAACAAAAAAACATGTTGTACAAAATCAATTCCTTCAATATCGTGCTCATTTTCGACAATTATGGCATTTCCTTCGGTTTGACCTACTAATCCATTCACCTCGGCATGATTTTTTTTGCCAAAAATAACAACCGACCCTCCAACAAGTTTTGTTCTCTCATAAGCCTTTTTAATGCGCGCTTGCAATTTGAGAACCACTGGGCAGGTAGCATCGATAAGTGTTATACCATAATCGCCAGCCATTTTATATGTAGAAGGAGGTTCACCATGCGCCCTAATCAAGAGTTTTTTACCAGATAACTGTGACATCTGCTCATGAGAAATGGTTGACATACCCATTTTATGAAGACGAGTAACCTCCGACTCATTATGGACAATATCTCCCAAACTAGAGAGCGAATGGGTGGAGTGCAAGTTTTGCTCGGCGGCCTCGATAGCCTTAACTACGCCAAAACAGAATCCCGATTTTTTATCGATCTCAACAACTCGAATCATTTCGATACTTTTTCCAATATCCAATTTAACTGCTCCGATTTTGACATTGTGCCATTATCTAAAAGTAGTGCATCAGAGGCCTTACGCAAAGGACTCTCATCCCTATTCTCGTCAATAAAGTCGCGTTTCTTCACATTCTCAAGTATCTCATCATACGAAACACTCTCCCCTTTTGCCACCATCTCATCGTATCTGCGTTGAGCTCTTATGGCCGGATCACATGTCATAAATATCTTTAATTCGGCATTTGGAAAAACAACCGTTCCAATATCACGCCCATCCATAACCAAATTACTCTTTACACCCATCTTTTGCTGTAGTTCAACCAATTTTCGACGAACAAAAGCTAAAGCGCTGATAGGACTAACCATATTACTAACTTCAAGCGAACGAATTTCTCGCTCTACATTTCTTCCGTTAAGAAAAGTGGTATTTATCTTTTGCTCTGCATTATACTCAAACGAGATATGAATATTTTGAAGTTCACTCTTCAAAAGCTCTTCGTTTATCACACCATTTTGAATAATTCCATTTTCTAAAGCATAAAGCGTTACAGCACGATACATGGCACCAGTATCAACATAAATGAAACTCAAAACTTTAGCTAAATCTTTAGCAACAGTACTTTTTCCACACGAAGAGTGTCCATCGATAGCAATAATCATAAATTGAGATTTAAAAAGGAGAACAAATTTAGCCAATAATTTTGCTAATGATCTAAATCAAACAAAGAGTATCAGCAAAAAACAGAGCTAATTATTTAGATATTGGAGTTCAACAGCTACCTCGTTAGCAATACGACGTTTAGCCAAATTCTGATCCACTTCCCACTTTTGGATAAGATTTGAGATCAAACCCCGAATCTCAACATTCGAGAGCATACCTACAAACATTCGCGTTATGGAGCGTTCAAAAGAGTGACTACGAATATCAAGATCAACAACCGCATTCAAAAATAGGATTAAATCATCGCTATTGAGATCAACTTTTCGCTGCAGAGCCACCGAAACAGATAAAATCGCTGCTATCTGAATGTCTTCATTAGAGTTAGCAAGCCAACTCATATAATAATGGCAAATTTGTGGTGCTTTGTAGCCAAGGTTGAAAGCAAACTGTTCGGACATCTCATTATTAGTAAGCTTCTCCTTGATGAGATCAGACTCCGTTGTGAGAATCGTTTCGTCAAATAAAAGAGTCGCCAAAATCATTCCTTCGCGAATATTTGAGTGCCACAAACGCATAATAAGTTGCGGAGAGCACTCCAACTGAGAGGCAAAACGACGCAAATGCACCACACTTACCCCATTATTTACCTGATAATGGAGACCATTTTGCTCCATTTTAGAAGAGACACTTCCGTCCATATATTTATGAAACCAAAACAGAATCTCTTCAAACTGCTTAGAATCAGGATCATTGGCATAAAAAACTTTCATATTCTATAACTTCTATGATTAAATAAAATGTCGCAAAAAAGCGAATGCAAATATAAGCCGAAAAAAGTGGCATTTTTACTAAAAAAAATTGCATTATTACAAAAACAGATATTATATTTGCACTCGAAATAAATGGTGGTTTTAGCTCAGTTGGTTAGAGCGTCTGATTGTGGTTCAGAAGGTCGCCGGTTCGAGACCGGTATCCCACCCAAATAATGAAAGTCTGATTAATCATAAGATTAGTCAGACTTTTTTTGTTTTACCGAACTACAGATTAAAATTTTTTAATTATCATTGTGTAAGAAAGCCATATTTACAAATGGAATCACAAAATAACCAAAGTGCATAAATCTACCACCATAAAACATCTCGTTGCCATTGCTATAGCGCTATTATTCTCCCTCCAGAACTCATTGGGGCAAGATAATATCTACAAAGCCATTTCAGATGCTGAAAAGACCGTTTTTACCACCACAACCTACAATAGAGGCGGAGGCGTCATTGGTAAAAGTGCTGGATTTTTTATTGGTAGCTCAGGGTTAGCCATTGTGAGAGCCTCCATCTTTGTAGGCGCCGACTCCATTAAAATCATCGACTCTCGAAACCTTCAGCTCAAAGTTGAACGAGTGGTTGCAGTTCATCAGCCAAGTGACTTAGCCATGGTCAAGATTATCTCAGACAGAAAGAGCAACTTCAACTTCCTTTTTCCATCAAGCTCCATTTTTACAGAAAACGAGGAGCTACTCATCTTCTCAGAACCTGAATTGGGCGAAGATGGAGTGCAAATTGAAAAAATCAACCAAATACTCGAAAAACCCGTTCTAAATCGTTTAGGTATTTTAAAAACCAACATGGGCTACAACTCCACTGCCTCCCCTGCCATCAATTCAAAAGGCGAGCTGGTGGGAATAACAGGATATCTTAAACCCGAAACGCCGAGCTTTTTATACAGCTGCGCGATTCTCTCAGACACAAACTGGGTAAATTTAAATGTCCCAACAAAGAAACTAAAGGAGAGCGTCTTAAAACAAGCCTATATGGCGCCCCACCTGAGTAAAGGTCTTCTCTCCTATGCTTTTCAGGATTGGATTGGTGCGGCAAAAAACTTTACCAGCTATTTGGCAGTTTTCAACAACAGCGCATTGGGATTTGCGTTTAGAGGTTACGCTCGATACATGTATAACAATAAAGAGGAGAGCAAGCGTGATTTTGCTGCAGCACGACTATTAAGTTCAACATCACTCTACGCATTTTATTTTGAGGCTTTAATAGCCATACAAGAGGGGAAAAAAGAGAAAGCTTACAAACTAATTGACAGCTCTGTATATTACCAGTTTCGTTTCCCCCAAGCTAGAGTCCTTCGCGGAAATTTAACGTTGGAGACCAACAGACCACACAATGATGCCCTGCTAGATTATTCATACGCCATACAAGTTGATAACAATTATGCAGAGGGGTATTATTATCGCGCTCAATATTTAAGAAAATACACTAAGAACTTTGATTTAGCCTATAGCGATATGGGAAAATGCATCATCCTAAATCCATCGCTCCCAAATGCTTACATCATTAAAGGAGAGATGGACATTGAACATGAGAACTTTTTTGAGGCTCAAAAAAACATGAATAATGCGGTGCGCAAAGATCCAGACAATGCCGAGGCCCTTTTTACAAGGGGATTAGTGAATTACCATTTGGGATTAAAACGAGATGCTTGCAATGATTGGAAAAAATCGAGTGATTTAGGAAACGAAAAAGCACTCAGCTATCTCTTAAGATTTTGCAAATCAGAACAGTTAACAAAATCTATTTATGAATAAACTCACCTGCGCCCCTTCCATCGTGTAGTGCCCCAAAAGCCTTGAGCAGCAATAAAAATAATCCAAAAAGGGTAAAAAAGCTGGATAATAACTACCAAGAACCATCGAAACCTTATTTGAAACAGAGGTAAGATTCCGCTTAAAAAAAGTCCATCTGCAACCATTTTAATAAGAAAAAGGAGAATAGGAACATAGTAGTGGGTACTTAAAAGCGCCAAACTTCCAATCATGGCCACACATAAAAGAAAAACAACTAAGGAGACAAATATGGAGAACCAATCGGTGTAACCCTTCGCCTTTGCACCCCATCTCACTCGTTGTTTAACCAAATCAGAAAACGTAGGCTCCACAGAGGTGCGAACTAATGCTTCTGATGATTTACAAAACGAAATACGATACCCCTTTTGCTTAAATGCATGAAGCAAGAAGACATCATCACCAGAGGCAAACTCTAATTTAATATCATCAAATACAGAAAGATAGCAACTCTTTGAAAACATTAAATTCGCACCACTACATATAAAAGGCTTACCAGCCAATGCCGATCCACCTCCGATGGCAGCCATTGCGGCATAATCAATGGATTGAAAATAACTTAAAAAAGAGGTGTTGCCCTCAAGCGTTACAGGACCAAAAAGGAGTTGACATTTATCCTTCATATAGGTATCATACATTGTTTGCACCCAGTCTTGATTGGGCATACAATCTGCATCAGTTGTTAAAATCGTATTGTATTGGGCAACCTCAACCCCTTTAAAAATAGCCTGCTTCTTGCCAACCTTAACACTATTAACAAATCGAACGTTTGAAGGCAATGAGTTTACATCTACAATATCTAACCACCGATCAGTTGAGTGATCATCGATAAAAATAAACTCAACAGATGTCAACGGAGAGTGTATTTCAGTTAGTCGAGATAGAATTTTGGGTAAATTATGCGCCTCATTCCGAAAAGGGATGATCACCGAAAGACCGCCAAAATCCACTACCTCATTGAGTAATAATGAGTGATTAGGAGCACGCAAAAACCATCCGTAGGTCGCCAATAGAACAATGAATAGATAGAATCCTAAAAGCAGTGATGATAAGACTAAAAAAACGACCATAACAAATAAAAAAGGCGATAACTACTGCTATCGCCCAAATATAAGAATTTTAAATACTACTTAACCTGATGAAGCCAGCAATCTAATTCGCCAGAGACACTTATCTTTTGCATGCGTTTAATTGCATCGTCTCTATCCAAAGAAGCATCTACACTGACCAAAAATCTATTCTTGTAAATCAGTTTCTGAACCGAAGGAAATGAACTCGCTTTGAGTTTAACAATCATCTTATCAGCATTCGCTTCTTCGGCAAAAGCACCCACAATAACATGATAACCCGAGGCACTTAATTTTGCACGCGACTCATCGGCAACGCGCAAACTATCTGCCAAGGCCAATTCACGCTCCTTAATCAGAGCAATTGAATCTGCCTGAATACGTAAAGCCTTTTGCTTTTTTGCCTCCATCTCCATAGCTGCTTTACGTGCATCCTCGGCACGTTTAGAAGGTAAATAAGAGAAAACAAAATAGACGAGTGCAACTAATAATGGAATGATTATAAGCGATGCAAAAACCACTTTGCGTTTTCTTTGATTTCGAGCTTCAATATCTATTTCTAAGGGAGATTGGGGAGCTTTATTATCGTTTACAGACTTATCTTTTGATTGCCCCTGGTCTAGTTCAAAAGAGGACTTTGTTAAAGGCTCTCTCTCCCTCTTACTTGAGCTTACCTCAGGTTCAATGATGACATCGGGTGCTGTATTATTTTTATCTAACTCTAAAAAAGAATCTTTTAAAACAGGCTCTGCAGTAGATTTTGACGATTCATTTTTAACTTCTACCTTCTCCTTTGTAGCTTTTACTTCCTCTTTAACTAACGCCTTCTCCTCCTTTTTAGGCTCTTCTTTTTTTGGTTCTTCCTTCTTTGCTATAGGCTTTGCATGTGCAGTCGGCTTTTGCGGAGTACGTCCTACATTAGGGTTATATCTAAATCGCATGGATCCACTCTCTTCGAAATCAAATGTACCCAAAAGATTAAATTTATAGATCTTCTCCTCTTGCAAACTATGCTTTAATGAATAAACATACTCGGCAATATTATCGCTACTAACGATGCCATCAATACCATTTTTCTCTGCCAAATAATCAACTAGCAATCCATCGTTAAAACTCAGAAAGCCATTAAATAAGACGTATGGCTTTGAGTCAATATCATCTTTTGCCACCAAAAAAGCACCAAAGCCAGGTACTATTACTCTGTTATGAACTTTAAGAAGTTCTAATATTGCCTCTTCTACACTCATAATTCAAATGATAAAATAGCTATGACTAAATTTATATAACCTCAGAAGATCAACCAATTTAGTTGAGAACTTGAGAGTTACCAAAGAATAAATATAGTAAAATATTTTAAACACAACCTATTTTGTTAAAAAATGTAACAAAGCAAATTCTGTTTACTATTGCAACCCATATTGGTTCAAAAACTTAACGCAAACGGGCGATTGAATAGAAATGATACTCCCATTAAAAATAGGAATACCTGTATCTTGCTCAATTTTATAGGCAACAATGGTATTATTCTCCTGATTAGCAACTAGTAAAAACCTCCCCGAAGGATCAAACGCAAAGCTACGAGGTTGCTTTACTTGATCGCGCATATACTCGATTAACTTCAAATTATCATCGGCTCTTTGCACCGCAAAACAGACTACACTCTCATGCCCTCTATTGGAGGCATACAAAAATCGACCATCGGGTGAGAAGTGAATATCTGCTGCGGTATTATAACCTTCATAACTAGCTGGAATCGTACGAACGAACTCCTGCTTTTTGCAAAAATAGGGACGAACTCCTTTAACGTATAACTCCACGTTACTTTTCAACTCATTCACTACTGCCATATATTTACCCTTTGGGTCAAATGCTATATGTCGAGGACCCGAGCCTGGTTCAAATAGAATCTGATCTACTTGCACGAGTCTGTCGCCAGATAACTTATAGATAACTATCTTATCAGTACCCAAGTCAGTTACATAAAAATAGCCATTATTATCCTGCCTAATCATGTGACAATGAGGAGATTCCTGTCTTTTAGGATTTAATCCCTTACCATGATGCTTAACCACAATCGGTTTATTCTCAATACTTCCATTCGCTTTTAGTGGCAAAAGAGTAATAGAGCCCGAGCCATAACAAGCTACACCAAGATAATTATTATCGTTGGTAGAGGTAATATAACATGCGCCTTGTCCTTTAACAGCCTGTCTATTGATTTCACTCAATCCAAAAGTTTTAGTATCAATTTTATAGGCAACAACAGAATCGGTTTCGCCAAGCCCCTCTTGCGATGCCCATAAGTAATCATCAGAGTAAGAGATATTTAAGTAGGCAGGAGAGGTTAACTTTGCGGCAATACCTATATTTTTCAGATAGCCTGTAGCGGTATCAATTTTACACAAATAGATTCCTTTGCTACCCGTGTTAGTATAAGTCCCCACATAGAAGTAATGATCTGGACTTGCGTCTCGGGGTATTTTAGACTTTTTACAAGAAGAGATCGAGAGCAAGAGTGCCACAAAAAAGAGAGATCTCATAATATTTACTAGACGCATACGATGACTTTTAAAAATAGTGTGAGCCCTAATATTGCGAAATAAGACTCCTTTCCATAAAGATAGACATTTTTTTGAATTAGAGTTATCCCTGAGTTTAAAACCCAGATAATATTTACGAGTGTTATAGCGTAAATTATCTATTGAACAAAAAAGAAATAAGTTAAAACAGATAACCATAAAGGATTAATCGTATATTTGCATGCTTTTTTTTTAAAATGGATAAGCACCTTTTTTTACAGACATCAGCAGATCACAATTACACTACAAAGATCAACAAATCAGATCTTTACAACAAATTGCGCAAATAAAAGAGATGAGTCCAAACGGGGTATTAAAAACCATTATCATCAGTTGTATTTTGGTTTTATTGCATACAAATACTAGAGCTGAGCGTATTTACATAATCTCTTCTGATAGCGTAAATGCGATACAAAGCAGCAAGAGTTTAGAGAATTACAAAGTTCAAATAGACACCAATCTAATTCTTCCTAAACCACAACAAAAATACATTCAGATATATCCACTTCCTAAAAGAGAGTTTAGAAGATTAGCTTCCAACACGGGACTATTCTTGGGCGCAACAGTAATCACCTTTGGTGTTCTATATACCTTACCTGAAAGTGCCACCCAATGGGATAAAGAGAAGATGCGCCAAGAGGGTATTACAGCCAAATGGGAAGAGAATGTACAAAAAGGGCCTGTGATTGATAGTGACAACTTCTTCTTTAATTACGTAACCCACCCTTGGGCGGGTGCTGTTTACTATATGTCGGCTCGCAGCAGTGGTTTTAAGTGGTGGGACTCTTTCCTATACTCTTCATTAATGTCCACCTTCTTTCGGGAGTATGGAGTTGAAGCTTTTGCCGAAGTTCCATCTGTGCAAGATATATTTGTAACTCCTATTGTTGGATCGATGTTTGGTGAGGGATTCTTTTATGCCAAAAAATCGATTATGAAACATGACAA
>JAGPHP010000251.1 GCA_018055415.1 Breznakibacter sp.
ATACTATTATAAGCCATTTGTAAAGTTATATCGGTAGATGGAGATGAACTAGGTACAACTTTTTCGTTAATTCCCGGCTTTAGATTAATCTTATCACTTATCGTAAAAATATAATTAAAAACCTACAACATTCGTTAAATCACCCCTACACAAACTAGATTAACATCATACCTCACACCTACACAGAAACACAAACAATTGAAAATAAACACAATTGCATAAAAAAGAATTTTTAAACGAGTTTAACAGTAGATTACAAATAGGTATATAGCCAAAGCAAACAGAAAAAAAAGTTTGTTTAACAAATAGCAGAAAAAAAATAGCATTTTGACTGAGAAATTAATACTAAAAAGAACTACTCTTTTTAATATTACATGTAATTAATACATGTAATAAACAGGGGGCAAACTATAGGACTATCCATATAATACCATATAAAGAGATACAAAATAGCTCTTACCATCTAAAAGAATCTACAATCGGTAATACACTGATATTTTGAAGAAGAGAATAGTGTATAAACTCACTTCACGCTAATATGAAGTTTAATCAACTTGAAAAAATTATGAACATTAATTACTCTATCAATTTGTGAATAGACATAACTAATTAATAATCTATAGACAAGAAAATTTGCATAATAGAAAAAGAGATAAACCAGAAGTGCATAAAAAAACGACAAAGGAACTTAATGCTCTTCGACAGAAATTAAGTTCCTTTATTTAAAATTTGTGCTAGAACAAAATATAGAACACAGACCAATATGCAATTAGCGTCAAATAGAGTAAGAAATTTGTTATAACTATCACCTCATTATTTACAACCTAAAATAGGCTATCGCCTTTTTAAAGAGCGAGGCATGTTCCGACATTTTACGCGAATTTGAGGCCATCTCCTCAGAGATTGTAGCACTTTGCTGAGAAAATTTATTTAGCTGATTGATGGCATTATTCACCTGCTGAGCTCCATGGTTTTGCTCTAAACTTGATGCAGCAATCTCCTGAATCAATCGAGCCATTTCGTCAATCTCGGGCAAAAGCTGATTCATTGATTCACCCGCCTCTTCGGTCAGCTCAAGGCTGCGCTGAGTTAATTCAAAAATTTCAGATGCTGCCATTCGCGTATCTTCAGCCAATTTCCGCACCTCCGATGCAACAATATTAAAACCACGTCCAAACTCGCCTGCTCTCGCAGCTTCAACCGATGCATTCAAAGCTAACACATTGGTTTGCATGGCAATATCATTTACAACTTTAATTTTATCAGCAATCAAACGATTTGCTTCAACGGCTTCAACAGTCTTGGAGGCAACCTTATGAATACCATCTCTACTTCTGAGCGTAATTCGCTCGGTAAGTTTAGCATTTTCACTATTTTGATCGATATTTGAGGCCATCTCCTCCATTGTTGAAGAAACCTCCTCAACGGAGGCAGCTTGATCAACAGCACCCTCCGAGAGTTCTTGTGCCGTAAAACTTAAATTTGAGGTAGAAGTAACAATGGCATCGGCTCCTGACTTTAAACCATACACCACCTCTTTCAGTTTCACCGACATCAAAGCCAAAGCCTGTACCAACTCGCCAATCTCATCGCGCATCTTCATTGAGTTGAGTTTGGCGTTCAGATTACCACCTGCAATCTCTCTCGCAAATTCAGAAGATGCAATGATTGGTTTTGTTATCGCGTTGGCAATAAAGAATGTCATGATGGCAATTAAAATAAGCGCAAGTGTTGACATTAAAAATGCTAAGTTTGAAAAGATACGAGCATCGGCAAAGACCTCCTCTAAAGGCACTTCAATCATCACAACCCATGCAGGATTATTAGGCATTATAACCACTGGTTTAAAATAGCGCAAAACACTCTTTTTTGAAAACGTAGAATAAGTCTCATAGGAGTAACTTCGCCCCTCTTTTACCGCAGCTAAAATATATCCGTTTTGCTCCTCACCCACCAATTTTTGCAGTGGTTTTTTAACATATTGAGTATCAGGATAACTCGTCATCTGAAAGTCGCCGGCTATTACAGAAGCAAAACCGGTATCAAAAAGCTTATTTTGGTTTACAAATTCGTCTAGAGCACCAAGTTCCAAATCAATACCTAAAACCCCCAAAGTGCGTCCATTTTCGAGATATGGCATTGAAACAGACATCTCATAATAAACAGTTGGATTACCCTCGTAGTTATAATCATAGGGATTAAACATTGTGAGATTTTTGTTGTGAGCAGGTGTACGGTAATGATCCTCTTGAAAATCATCTTCTGCTCCAGGCTCAAATAGAACTTCATTATTTAAACCTTTATAATAAGAGTAGGATATAGCTCCGCTAGTTGCTGAATACATCTCATCATCGGCATATTTGGCATCCAAACCATCGAAATTACCACTCTCAAACATTGGCCAAACAGCTAAAAAAATTTCGTTTGAATGCAAAATCTCTAAACACAAACTAGCTAACTCCTCTCGCGACGGGTTGGCTCCCTTTTTCATCGCAGTTACGGCGCTCTTAATGGTTTCAACAGCATTAACACCTTGATAAACATATTTTTGAACATTCGCAGCGACCAGTCCGGCCTTCGAATCGGCTAATTGCAAGCCAGTCTCACGCGCTTGAGTGTATGTACGAACACCAATAATGGTCATTGACACGAGAAGAATAACCGATGTTCCACCCAAAAAAAAGATAAACATCTTAGTTCGCACATTAAGCAAGATGATAAACATCTTAATTGCTTCAATTATTTCTATAATTTTTTTCATCTTATTCTTTATAAAACAAATTCAGCAAGAATTTGCAGTTTTGATATTGATCTTGAGATTTTAATGTTCACTATCGTTTTGTTTATTAAATATAGATAATATTTTTTAACATACAATGTATTTTCAATGAATATCTAAATATCATGATGAATTTCAATGGTTTGAAACATACACTCAACTACAAAAATGAACATTTACGCTACTCCGTTCGTTCAAATAATGCATCATTACAAGTATAGTTGTATTTAACATCATGTACATCATGCCAATGAATAGAAGCCATTTTATTAAAACACTTGTACTTACTACCATGGGAGCAACGATGAGCCTTGGGGCGCTTAATAACTTATCTCAATCGAAGAGTACGCCTCCAATGCCAGTTCTGTTTGTTGGTCATGGCAACCCCATGAACGG
>JAGPHP010000081.1 GCA_018055415.1 Breznakibacter sp.
CATCGCATTTACCTATCTCTTTTATAAGATGCTCGATGCCATAGATGCCGAAACGTTGATGATCTTTTACGTCCCTTTTAGCTGCATTGGATTGGTTGCCTATTTAATCATCAATAAAAAGCACTTTACAAATGAGAGATAACATAATTGCTTATAACATTGCCGAACTCGAGAAGAAAGGGGTTACGGACGAGGCTAAAATGCTCTACAAAAGTGGAGTTATAGATGAGAATCAGTGGACTAGCATCAAGGAACAATTCCAATCAAACCTCTACACCCCGTCAATTTTTATCCGAATCTTACTCTTTTTAGGAGCTATTTTAGGAATGCTCACCTCTTTAGGACCCATTGCTTTCAGTTTTCACATTTCTGATGAAGGAGGATTAAGAGCGCTTGCGGTAATAATGGGCGTAGCTATATTAATTTTCACCGAGCTCGTGGTTATCAAAAATCTCAAACACTTCAGATCGGGGGTAACCGAAGCGGGGATCTACTCCTCAATCATACTAATAGTAACAGGCTTGGTACTTGAAAACGAAAGTTCAACCCTTATTCTTGCCATCTCCTTAGCTTTTGCTCTATTTGCAACCATTCGCTACCTCGATCTTTTAGCATTAGTAGCTTCAGTTATCCTTTTTGCATGGCTCATAGTAGATATATTGATGAGTTTAGGCGGGTTAATCCCCACCCTTCTACCCATCATCATGTTATCGGTTTTTATGGCTGTTTACCATTACGCTATTTCATTAGAAAAGAGACTCTCCAACATCATCTTTACCGATCAATTTATTATTCTTAAATCACTCTCGCTCCTTATTTGCTATCTCTCGGTAAACTACTTTGTGGTTAGAGAGTTAAGCGTTATGCTACTTGATTTAGAAATTACAGAAGGGGGCGATATCCCATTAGCATTTATCTTTTATGGACTAACAGCTCTCCTTCCGCTTGCTTATATCGCTTGGGGGGTAAAAAACCGATCGATACTGTTTATTCGCGTAGGGTTATTTATTCTTACCCTAACCGTATTTACCTTTAAAATTTACTTTAGCGTCATGCCTCCGGTTATTGCCATAACCATTGCAGGCACTATTCTTACCACCATCTCTTTACTGCTTTTAAACTACCTAAAAACACCTAAAAAGGGGTTTACTCGCGATAGATTACTAACCGACAAATGGAGTAACTCCAATCTGCACAGTTTTGTAATTTCTCAAAGCATTGGGGGCAATGCCTCCACGCCTCAGGGTGATGTGCAAATGGGCGGAGGAAAATTTGGCGGCGCTGGAGCCGGCGAAAATTGGTAGATAACTAACCGAACAACATTAACTTAACGGATAAGCCATGAACTCAATCAAAACAAACATCTATTTTAAGGTTGCAATCATCATCATTATTGCACTTTTGCTGCTCATTCCCACCACCATGATCGAGAGTCTGATCTCAGAAAGGGAAACAACACAGTTCACTGCCATTAGTGAGGTGAGTGGCAAATGGGGCAATCAGCAAACGATCTCTGGCCCCTTTATCTCTATCCCTTTTACGTGCACCTACGTTGAAAAATCGACCAAAGACTCGACCCAACGAGTTATTGAGGTTAAAGATTTTATCCATATTCTTCCCTCTGAACTTAACATCGAAGGAGATATTAATCCAGAACAACGTAATAGAGGTATTTTTGAGATTGTGGTGTACAACTCCAAAATTAACATCTCAGGTAAATTTTTAAAATCAAATTTTAGCGATTTAGATATTCCTACCGAAGATATTCAATTCGACAAGGCACGCCTAACGGTTGGTATTAACGACCTTCGGGGCATCGAAAAACAGATTGATTTAAATTGGGATGGCAAAAAAGAGTCGTTTAATCCAGGTGTCATCTCTAACGATGTAGTTAGTAGCGGCATAAATGCACCAATATCTATTGATTCGAGAGAGAATGCCAGCTATACATTTAGTTTTAGTCTCGATTTAAAAGGGAGTCAACTGCTCTACTTCACACCTGTTGGGAAAATTACCGATGTAAAACTCTCATCTTCATGGCCTAATCCAAGCTTTAATGGATCTTTCTTACCCGACTCGAGAACCGTAAATACCTCGGGTTTTAAAGCCAATTGGAACGTTTTACACCTTAATAGAAATTACCCACAAATGTGGACTGGCAACAAATATTCAATCTCAGACTCCTCCTTCGGAATCGACCTTATATTGCCGGTTGACAACTACCAAAAATCTTATCGTTCAATAAGATACGCGATTCTATTTATCGCCTTCACCTTTTTGGTATTTTTCTTTATCGAAGTACTTAACAAACTGTTTATCCACCCAATTCAATATATCTTGGTTGGTATGGCATTGGTTGTCTTTTACACACTCCTACTCTCAATTTCTGAACATCTGAACTTTAATCTGGCTTTCTTGGTCTCGGCTTTAGCAACGCTCTTACTTATAGCTGGTTATGTTAAAGCCATTCTTAAATCCGAAGCACTTACCTACTTTATTGTAGCGGTACTAACCATTTTATACTCATTTATCTTTATCATCATTCAGCTACAAGATTTTGCTCTGCTAATCGGAAGCATTGGCATATTCATCATACTGGGTCTAACGATGTACTACTCACGAAAAATTGATTGGTTTAGCCTAACGCTAAACGAGATTAAAAAGCCAGAATAACAAAGCATTACCCCCATCTTGCAACTCGCAGATGGGGGTATTTTTTTACATCTAAAAGCACCTTCAGCTCCAACATACTACTTCAATAGATAAAATATTTGTTTTAGTTTGAATTGATTCATATTTTTACTATTTTTAACATTATGCCGTTTTTAAAACATGAGTGAAAAATATGAGTGAAGATAAACTTACATACGAGGAGTTGCTAGTAAAACTACATGAACTCGAAGTGTCAAACAAAGCACTTTCAAGTGAATTAGAGCTTCAAAAAAAATCTTCGCTTGAGAAACAGCGATTCACAAATACCATTGCATCTGAAACGCCGGATATCATATATATATTTAATATCCAGCTTAATAGAAATACATATATCAACAAAAACCTGCGAGAAGTTCTCAATTACCCTTATGGAGCCGTCCCTGAAGATAGCACCGAGTTGGTAAATCAAATCATCCACCCTGATGACATCTCAAAATTTTACGACTACAAAGAGTTAGTACAAAGTTGGGATCATGAATATATTCACGAATACGAATACCGTTTAAAAGATGCTTCCGGCAAATGGCGATGGTATCTAGGAAAAGAGCGCGAATTTGAACGCCAAAATGATAAGATTGTCTCAATCATTGGAATAACAAATGATATTACAGAGTGGAAAAACACCGAATTCGAACTTATTAAGGCAAAAGAGGAGGCCGAAAAAAGTGAAGAGCGCTATAAAAACCTCTACTCTCTCTTTAGAAATATGGCCGATATTATGCCCGATATGATTTGGGCTAAAAATTTGGATAACAAATACATCTTCATAAACAACTCCATGTGTCGTAATCTTTTAAATGCCAAAGATACCGACGAGCCAATTGGTAAAAATGATATGTTCTTTGCCTTAAGAGAGCGCAATTCACACCCCAACGATCCAAATTGGCACACATTTGGTGAAATCTGCCGAGATTCGGATTCCATCGTGCTTGAAAAAGGATCAGCCCAACAGTTTGACGAGTATGGAAATGTAAAGGGTAAATTTCTTTTTTTAGATGTGGTTAAAACACCTCTGAAAAATGAGAAGGGAGAAACCATTGGCGTGGTTGGTGCGGCTCGAGATGTTACCGCGCGTAAACATGCCGAAGAGGAGCTGAATAAACTCTCTGAACTACGACAAATATTGGTTGAGATATCGTGCCAATACATCAATATTCCACTACAAAACACCGAAAAGGCGATAAATCTATCATTGCAAAAGCTGGCTCAATATGTTAAGGCCGATCGAGCCTATATTTTTTCTATCAACGAAACTCTAACCCACTGCACCAACACTCACGAGTGGTGTAAAGAGAATATCTCATCTCAAATTGAGAATCTTCAAAACATTCTACTCGACAACGATTTAAAGAATTTCCTAGTCGAAGGCAAATCAGTGAACATCCCCAACATTGAACTAATGCCCGAACTCCAAGCTATGGCTCTTCTTAAGATGCAAGATATCAAAAGCTTACTTATTGTACCAATGATGAGCTATGGCAAATGCATTGGCTTTATAGAATTCGATTCAGTTACGCAAATGCACCAATACTCCGATGCCGAGCAACAGCTTCTGGAGGTGTTTGCCGAAATTCAAGTAAACATTATTAACAGACAAACAAATGAGCGCGAACTCATCATATCTAAAGAGCTTGCCGAAAAAAGCAACCAGCTAAAAACGGCTTTTCTGCAAAACATTTCGCACGAGATACGCACTCCAATGAATGCCATCTGCGGCTTCTCTGATCTCTTATTTGATACCGATCTCCCCAAAGAGAGACAACACAACTTTATCTCGATTATTCAAAACAGTAGCAATCAACTTCTTGGCATTGTCAACGACATTCTTACCATTTCGGCACTCGAAACAAATCAGGAAAAAGTTAATATTCAATCGGTTAACATCAATGAGCTTCTAACTGATCTGCATACCATTTTCCAGAGTCAAGCCAACAAACAAAATATCGATCTACAACTTACTCTGCCACTCGAGAATGACCACGCTGTGATGAAAACCGATAAAACAAAAATCACTCAAATCATTACAAATCTCATTACCAACGCCTTAAAATTCACTCATGTAGGATATATCAACTTTGGATATAAAATAGAAAAGAACACCTCAATCGATAAAATAACTCTTTTTGTTAAAGATAGTGGCATAGGTATTGCGGCTGAAAATCACACAAAAATCTTTGAACGATTTCTGCAAGCTAACAAAACCATTGCGGCAGACTACGGTGGAACAGGTTTAGGGTTAGCGATATCCCAAGGGTTTGCACATCTACTTGGTGGCAAAATGTGGGTAGAATCAGAACTCGGCCAAGGTGCTACATTCTTTTGCGAAATACCTTATGTTCCTAGTACAACGAATAAACTTAAAAAATCGAAAAATACAGAACCAATCATGAAAAACACAACCATCTTAATTGCCGAAGACGAAGAGTACAACTACATCTATCTAGAAGAGCTGCTTTTACCACTTAATATTAAAATTGTACACGCAAAAAACGGAAAAGAGGCGATCGATATATGTGAAAAGGATAAATCTATTGAACTTATTCTGATGGATATTAAAATGCCTATAATGGATGGATATACTGCTGCGATCAAACTTAAAGAGAGCAATCCCGATTTGAAAATAATTGCCCAAACGGCCTATGCTTTAGAGTATGAGATTAAAAATTTTGGCTCGGCCTTCGACGATTATTTAACCAAACCAATAAAAAAGGAGAGCCTCGACACTGTTATAAGCAAATATATGCCGTCAATTTAACAGATTATCTCCAATCGATCAAACTCTTAGTCGCTTCAAAGGGATTAACAACCCCATATACAATATCATTGGGTTTAGGTGATGATAACATAGGATGCGCTGATACAATAGTCTTTTTTATATCCATGTTTTTGATCGCCTTTTGAGCATGATTACCCCAAATAAACCAAATAATCTCAGGGTTCGTATCATTAATATACTGAAGTAACATTTGTGTAAATGGTTGCCACAAAGCACTATGCGAAGCTGGGCCATCTATCTCACAAGTAAATGAGCTATTAAGGAGCAAAACGCCTTGTCGCTCCCAATTTTCAAATAGTTTATCAGGAGGCAGAAGTTGAAATCGCTCCTCAAAAAGGTTATCCTCCATTAGAGTTCGTATCTCGGTAAAGAGACGAATATTGCCACTATAGGCACTATATATTGAACGAACAATATTGCGTAACGAAGCGTTTTCAAATGGATTCATCCAGCTAGTTAAGCCCCCTACTTCAAATGCGCGCCCTGTGGCTCGCCCCTTCTGTGGATAAGGATCTTGACCTAATATCAAAACTTTAACGGCAAATAGATCAAGCGATAAAAAACGTAATACATTCGATGGATTCGGAGTATATTCTCTCCCCTCAGCCGCTATTTTTCGCTCAATTTCTAAAAGTGCCTGCTCAACAGCAGGTGTAAAAAAAGGGCTCCACGATGAATGAAGACCCTCTTTTAAATTATCTAAAAAAAACATAACCTATTTTTCTATTGGCAATTGACGATTAAATGTCTCGTCAAGAGAGATAATCGTCTCGGTAGAACTAATACCCTCTATCGATTGTAATTTATCGTGCAAAATACGCTTTAAATGCTCGTTACTGCGCGCGTAGATCTTAATAAAGATAGCGTACTGCCCCGTAGTATAATGACATTCAACTATTTGCGGAATCTCTTCGAGTAATTTAACCACCTCATCAAACAAACTTGCTTTTTTAAGAAAAATCCCCATAAAAGCACACGTCTGATATCCCATAGCACTCGGATCAAGCTTAAACTCCGACCCTTTTATAATGCCAATGGCGTGCAATCGGTTTACCCGTTGGTGTATAGCTGCTCCCGAAACACCACACTCACGCGCAACTTCCAAAAATGGAATCTTCGCATTTTGTGTTATCAAGGTTAGAATCTTTCGATCTAAATCATCCAATTGTTGATATGGTTCCATATACTGTGATTTTACACTTAATTAATTCTCAACACCCCGATAATCGTGTCCCGAAGGACGTTGAAATACACGCAATTCAAACTCCGATACAATCGAGATGATCATATCTAACATCTCCCCTTGAAGTCCTTCGTAATTCAATCCTCCTTGCTCAGTCGTAAAACAGATGATATCTAATGGAATACCCACATCAGTTGGTTGTAAGATACGAACCATCAGTGTCTTATCCTGAATAATTCGATCATTTTTTCGTAAATAGGCCTCAACATAATGACGAAGAAGACTCAAATTTGTAATAAAGTTAGAGTTGTTAAGCACGTCTCCATCTTCACTTTTACGACTATGTAGCGCCTCCTCAATAACCCCTTTCAAGTCGTTTACACGTTTCATGCGCTCTAACAGACCTGCACTACAAATCTTTACACTCGAAACATCAATATTTACCGTCTTTTTTATACGCCTACTCCCCGACTCCTCCATTCCACGCCAGTTTTGAAACGAATTGGCCACCATATTATAGGTAGGAATAGTGGTGATTGTCATATCCCAGTTCTGCACTTTCACGGTATTCAAGGTAATTTCAATAACCCTTCCATCAGCCGCTGCAGAGTTCATGGTAATCCAGTCGCCTACTTGCAACATCTTATTGGCACTCAACTGAATAGATGCCGTAAAACCCATTATCGTATCCTTAAATACTAATAACAATACAGCTGCTGTAGCACCCAAACCGGCAAAAACGGCAGTTAAACGCACATTAAATAGTATGGATATGATAATAAGTACCCCCAACAACATGAAAATTAGCTGAAAGACCTGTATATACCCTTTAATTGGACGCTCTTTTGCGAATGGTAGTGTCTGATAAGCATCCTCTACAGCATTAAAAAATGCCACCAATGCCATCATTGTAATAACGACAAAAAAGGTGAGCGCACCTTTATTAAAAAGCGAATAAATAACATGTTCAGGATGAAATATCCCTTGTACAAAGGCATAAAATATCAATCCTGGGATGAAATAGGAGATTCTAACAAACACTTTGCGCTCAACAAAGAAATCATCGTAAATAGATTCGGTCTTTGCTGCTAAACTCTCCAACCCTTTGACTACAATACGACGCGAAAACTGATGCGCAATCCAGCTTGCAATTACAACACAGAAAACCACAAAGGTACTATTCAAAAAATCGGCATAATTATAAGGAAACCCAAGTGTTACAAGGTAATCTCTCATCATCACAAACAGTTCAGGTAATCCTGGCTTAATGCTTTCTATTTCAATCATATTTTTATAACTTTATGTTTTGCCCACAAATATATCGCTAAATTGAGTATGTTACTACTCGAAATAACCATTTTTGTACTCTTTAAATTCAAAATTGCAACTATCAATAATTCAAAAAATGAGATTTATCATAAAAGCAATCCTCCTTGTTTCCTCTCTTGCGCTAATTAATAGCATTCATTGTGAGGCGCAAGGCACGTTAAATGAACGTCTTCGCATCGACCTACAATTAACTGGAACCAAAGATAGCTGCTCTGTTTCACTTGTATCGATAACAAAAGAGCCGCTCTTTAGTTGCCCCCAAAAGAGTTACCTAGACACTTTTAAATATGGAGAATTTAGCTACGAACTAGTTGATAACAAAACTGATAGGATATATTTTTCAAGCGGATTCTCATCGCTTTTCAATGAGTGGCAAGTTGGTTCTACCAATCAACACGACCGTTTTTCTGTTGGTAAAACACTCCTTCTTCCGATGAGCAATACGATTTCATCCTTAAATATTTACCAACACAAAAACGGATCTAAAAAATTAGTCGGCTGCGTCACCATTGATCCTCAAACAATAAAGTCTTCGGAACTCACAGATGCCATCTTGCCGCAAAAAATATCATATAAAGGCAATCCTATAAATAAACTCGACATTTTAATTCTTGGAGATGGGTTTGCAAAAAATGACATCGCCGACTTCAACTCTATTGCAAAATCATTTATGAACTCGCTTTTGGCCGTTTCTCCCTTCTCTAAATACAAAAACCATATCAATTTTTGGTCTATCTGCCCAATTGAAGCCAAATCTGGCATCGAATACTGTTCTGGCAACACCAAACTCGGATGCAAATACAACACATTGGAGTCCGACAGATATCTTTATACGACCAAAAATCAACAAATTTCAGATATTGCTGCACGTACGCCATACGATTGTATTATTATTCTGGTAAACAGCAGCAAATATGGTGGCGGTGGTATATATAACGATTTCGCTGTGGCTGCAGCAGGTGGCGAGAAAAATTTTGATGTAATGATTCATGAATTTGGCCACTCATTTGCTGGCTTAGGTGATGAATATACCTATGGTGCCGACACCGACTTTGTGGCCCACACTTCTGAACCATGGGAACCTAATCTCACATACCTCATCCAATTTGATTCTAAATGGGAAAATTTGTTAGCACCCAACACTCCTATTCCAACACCAGATTCTCTTGCAATCAAATATAAAACAGGAGTTTACGAAGGTGGCGGATATTACACAAAAGGGGTTTACAGACCAAGTTATAACTGCCGCATGCGAACAACCAATGTCAACTACTTTTGTGAAGTTTGCAGCCGCGCTATCGACGAAAAAATCAAAAGTTACATTACATTTGAGCAAAAAAAGAAAGCATATCAACCACTACAAAATAAATAGTATGACTCATCTTGCATCCCCATCGCGTTACCAAAACATCGACTACAAAAGATGTGGTAAAAGTGGTATTAAACTGCCGCTTCTCTCTTTAGGCTTATGGCACAACTTCGGACACACCGATCCGTTTGAAAGAAGCAAAAACATCATAACAACAGCTTTTGATAATGGCATTACCCATTTCGACTTAGCAAACAATTACGGCATACCTGCAGGAAGTGCCGAAGAGAATTTTGGCAAAATTGTAAACACTCAATTAAAGAACTACCGCGACGAATTAATCATCTCAACTAAAGCTGGTTACCTTATGTGGGATGGCCCTTACGGCGAATGGGGTTCAAAGAAATATCTGATCTCTAGTCTCGATCAGAGCTTGAAGCGTATGAATCTCGATTATGTGGACATTTTCTACTCGCACAGACCCGACGAGGAGACGCCATTTGAAGAGACCATGGGCGCTCTTGACCAAATAGTACGCCAAGGTAAAGCTCTTTATGTTGGGCTCTCAAACTATGATGCCGACCAAACTAAACGTGCATTAAAGATACTAAACGACTTAGGAACACCTTGCCTAATTCACCAGCCTAAATATAATATGCTCGACAGATGGGTTGAGAATGGCCTGCTAGACGTTTTAAAAGAGAACGGCATCGGATGCATCCCATTTTCGCCACTTGCTCAAGGCTTACTAACGAACAGATATTTAGGAGGTAACATCCCTCAGGGTTCGCGCATGAGTATGGCACACTTCCTTAAGCCAGAGCACCTCACCGACGAATTATTCAATAAATTAAAACAACTTAATCAGATAGCAATAAATCGCAATCAATCGTTAGCCCAACTTGCGATTGCTTGGCTTTTAAAAGATCAAACAGTCACCTGTGTACTTATTGGTGCAAGCTCCGTCGAACAGTTGAATGATAACCTCCACGCATTGAAAAATCTTACTTTTGCTAAAGAGGAGCTTGATCTAATTGAAACAATAC
>JAGPHP010000252.1 GCA_018055415.1 Breznakibacter sp.
TCTGAAATTTGCTATGTATGGAGCTATCATTTCAAACTTTTTTATCGGTTCATTGCCTCTAATCTTCTCGATTCCACTCTTTTTTGCCATTCAGATTGGCTTTGCGGTGACGATTGGGGTTATCGAATCGTTTATGGCACGTTTTAGAATGGGACACAATCCTCAATTTATATTCATTCTTACATCGGTGTCGCTGTTGATATTTTTTGGAGTGCTACTGGTGTTAGGAAAATTTATTTGATAAAAATATTATGACAGATATACTCTTAATATCACTTGCCATCTCGTTACTCTACATGAGTATTGCGAATCGGATTTTCACCTATTTGCGAATCTTGGTTTTGCAAGGGATACTTTTGTTCGGTGTTACCTACTTAGCACTAAATCAGATAGATGTGGTTAACTTGTTGCTTATTATGATAGAGACGATTGTTTTAAAAGCGATAGCAATTCCTTGGTTTTTGAACTACATTATTAAGCGTAATGGTATTACTCGTGAAACAGAGCCCTATCTGCCCAATTTTGTCTCTTTAATTATTGTAACGCTCATTATTGTTATAACGATTATTCTTACTAGTTCCATAACCGACAAAAATCTCGATAAAACCATTTTCGTTGTCGCTTTATCAACACTGTTTACGGGATTGTATTTAATAGTATCACGCAAAAAGATCATAACTCATGTTATTGGATATTTAGTGATTGAAAATGGTGTGTTCATTCTTTCGTTAGCCGTTGGAAATGAGATGCCTATGTTAGTGAATTTGGGCGTTATGCTCGATGTTTTTGCCAGTGTATTGATTCTGGGGCTCTTCTTTAACCGCATTGGCGACTTTTTAAAGGATCCTGATGTTAATGTTTTACGAAATTTGAAAGACTAATGTCTCTACCATTTTTTATAGTTGCTCTTATAATTAGTGTGCTGCTCTTTGTTAACAAAAATAGGGCAGTAAACTATACTTTAGTTGCGGCTTATGCCATTATGCTAGTGTTTTTTACACTGTTTGAGTTTAATCATCGTGATGTAACGGAGTTTGGCGTTTTTAGAGCCGATGCTTTAGCACTTTTGATGTTATCGGCCTTAACGATTGTTGCTATACCTATTTTATTTCATGGATATAGGTATTTGGAAGTTCATAATGTCGATGAAACACCTCGTTCCAAAGGTCTCTTCTTTGCCGCGATGGTGATCCTCTTTTCGGCTTGCAGTATGGTTTATCTTTCAAACCATATTGCTGTGATATGGATTTTTGTTGAGATAACCACCTTAGGAGCCTCCATATTGATCTATCATCATCGTAATATAAGAGCCCTTGAGGGTGTATGGAAGTATGTATTTATTTGTGCAATCAGCATTACGTTTATCTATATTGGCATACTATTTTTATCACTTTCACTCAAACAGGCGGGAATCGATGATCTCTCATTTGATGCGCTTTATGCAAATGCGGATAAGTTAAATCCATTTTGGTTAAAGTTGGCCTTTATATTTATTTTCACTGGTTTTACGGCTAAATTGGGACTTGTGCCCATGTACACTGCTGGTATTGATGCAAAAGACAAAGCTCCAGCTCCTGCGGGTGCAATCATGTCGAGTGTACTTATGAATGTTGGGTTTGTGGGTATTTATCGGATGTATGCATTAATGGCTCACACACCTTTGCGCGAGTGGGCTAACTCCATTATTTTAATAGCGGCACTTCTCTCCATTTTTGTGGCAACGGTATATATGACTCGCATAAAAAATATTAAACGGATGTTTGCCTACTCTGGTATTGAGCACATGGGAATTGTGATGCTTGGACTTGCTGCGGGCGGTATTGGCGTGTATGCAGCCATTTTACATCTTATTTTGCACACGTTTATAAAGCCTAGTTTGTTATTGCAGTATAACCAAGTTTATTGGGTTTATAAAAGTAAAAGTATCTACGATATTGGTAACTACTTTAAATACAACAAAGTTGGGGCTTTTGTTATATTGTTGGGCTTTATTTCGGCAACGGCAATGCCACCTTCAGGGATGTTTATTAGCGAATTCTTAATTTTTCAGTCGCTTTATCAATCGCATCATATTTTAATTTTAGTTGCAGTTTTGATTCTCTTAACGATGATTATTTGGGGGTTTGGTACCAATGTTTTTAAGATATTATTTACACCACCTTTAATTATAAATGAAAGGTCGATACCTAAAATATCACCGTTTGAATCTCTATCACAATTTCTTTTGCTCGGATTTGCAGTCTATTTGGCATATAATCCACCTGCAATTTTTGTGTCGTTAATTGAAGATGCCGTAAAACTTGTAATATGATTAGTCGTTCCTTTGCAACCGTAAAAAACAATCAGGTTATCCCACTTGTGGATATTCCTGAATATTCATATCCCGAGTTTTTAGATACAATTATCAGTTTTCTGGCCGATAATATTGCCCGACACTGTGTGAATTATTTTGGATATAGAGATGGTGAAAATCTTAAACTCATTTGTTGTGTTGCCGATGATGATACGCATAACATCTATCTCGCTTCTACGAGTGTGGTGCTTACAGATCAGTTACCCACTTTTACCGCTCGGAATTCAATTTTCGAGATGTTTGAGCGCGAGATACATGAGAATTACGGCGTTCGTTACATCGATCATCCGTGGTTAAAACCCTATCGATTTGCACATAATCGTGTTAATGAAGATGATACAATTGCAAATTACCCCTTTTATCAAATTGATAGTGAAGAGTTGCATGAAGTTGGCGTAGGTCCAATTCATGCGGGTATTATTGAGCCTGGTCATTTCCGATTTATCTGTAATGGAGAGCAGATAATTAATCTTGAAATTCAGTTGGGATACCAACATCGGGGTGTTGAAAAGTTGTTTTTGAATAAAAAGAGGTTACTTGAGCTTACAACCATTGCTGAGAATATTGCGGGAGACACGGTAGTTGGTCATACCACGGCATTTGCGAATGTTTGGGAGAGTTTATGCGGTTTTGAGACTCCCGCTTCGTTGCATTTTGCGAGAGTTTTAGCCTTAGAGTTGGAGCGAATAGCCATACATACGGGCGATTTAGCCGCTATTTGTGGCGATATGGCCTATCAACTTGGTAATTCGGTATATGGAAGATTGCGAACGCCAATAATCAATTTTTTGCAAGAGTGGTG
>JAGPHP010000253.1 GCA_018055415.1 Breznakibacter sp.
ATACAAACACAATATCGTTAGCAGTGTATTCTCCACAATTTATAGGGATATTCTGATTTGCCGCATCAATAGCATATTGCTCTGTTGCCCTCTTACATCCATTTACAGAATAACCGATAAACTTGTTCGCAACAGTCGCTTTATTTTGATCTTTAGTTGTGTAGTGGTTTTTGAATGTAAGTTGAAATCCCATATTAAACTAGTTTAGATATTGTAATACTTTTACAAATCGACTATTGAAAGCCGTTCTCTCATCACCTCTACCAAGGTAATCCATCATCTTTCAGCCGTTTAACTTTACCATCTTTTCCAAACCTTTTGGCATCGTAGTTAACTTTGTGCCATTTGCCTGCCTTTAACTGCACAATATATTGATGTGTTATTTCAAAAGAGGTGGTAACACTATCAAAATGTGAAATTGCAGAGCTCAGAAGACTCTTTTTTTCATTCCGGCGCCAATTAAGGTGGCTTTTATATTCATCTGCCGATATTAGTGCCTCAGAAAATACCAAACTATTATCATTCCACGTACTTGGTTCATAGTTGACACTCTCTTTAAAGAGGGCATCAAATTCATCATTATAACATTTTTGCCCACACTGCTTTATGCGTAACTCATAATCGGAGAAATAGGGATCGCTTTTGGTATTTAGTTTTGCATCTAGCTCTCTCATCCATTCTCTTTCGTGCAGTGTTGCCCATTCGAGCGTTGCATCTAACCATTCAAATAGGTCATCTAACCTCTTTTGCATCTTTTTAGATGGAGTTTTGCCAAAATTGGTACGTGGTTTAATTGTCTCCGCAATGGCTATAACTTCATTACAAATTTCCATATTGCGTTCATCTAGTTCGATGAGTAGTTTTGTCGGTTTCATAATTCTAATGTTTTTCCCATTTGTCGGTTGAGTAACTAATTTTACTTTCATAATCGATTTTAACATCGCACCCCATTCCTTTAATACTTAATAGGGCAAGTGGTGTTAAACCAGCTCTTTCTCTTAGCACCCGATAGAGCCAACACTCCCCTTTTATCTCTAACTGACTTGTTGAGATGTAGCGCTGCATTTCGCTCTTACCATTGGCTATCTCAAATCCATCAAGACAGTCAACCTTCGCAATAATCTCTGGTGATATGATGGAGTAGAATCGATTACCGCCTTCGGCCATCGCATGGCCCCAAAACGAGAACTCTACAACCATAGAAAAGTATGAAATCAGTTCTCGATGTGCATCAACATGGGTTTTAATCCTATCTTGTTGTTCTTTACACCGAATAATGGCAGCATGCTCCATCTTCTTAAGCTCCTTATTAAAGTCGGTTAGTCTGGTCAAAAGATCAATTTCGTTGGTAGCCATCCCTTTATATCGACGATTGTTCCTAATACGAAGGTACTCCGCCATGAATTTGCGTTGAATCTCCTTTTGCTCATTACGGAGTTGACCTACTTTTTGAAGTTTCTCTTCTATGTTAATCATGTGGATAGATATTTAAAATATTCAAATTTAAAAGCTTAATGCGTCAAAAAATGTCGTTTTTAATTTTCTTAATAATTTAAATTTCATTCTACTTTTTTCTGAAAACATTTGGTGATTGAATAATTATCTTTACCTTTGCAATCCGAATTTAAGAAAGCATAAATAGAATCTTTTAAGATATAAAACAATGAAACAAGGAATTCACCCGGAAAATTACCGATTAGTCGCTTTTAAGGACATGTCTAACGGTGATACATTTATTACCCGTTCTACCGTGAATAGCAAAGAAACTATCGAAATTGATGGCGTTACCTATCCGGTAGTTAAAATGGAAATTTCTAATACATCTCACCCTTTCTTTACTGGTAAGATGAAGTTAGTTGACACCGCTGGACGTGTTGACAAGTTCATGACTAAATATCAAAAACATTTCGAAAAGAAATAATTTTTGATTAAACGATATAAAGAGGCTACCCCAAAGGTGGCCTCTTTTGTTTTGCTCCCATTTTTGGCACGTCAATTGACTATTATTAGTGGCCACTTTAGATAGTGGCATTGGTGACATTGTGTCAGTTTGAGTTTCATATTTTAAATAGATCTATAGTGAGAATTTCGCTTGATAATATGAGGTTGGAGGAGGATGATTTCGATTTTGAATCGAGTATGATTTCGGTTGTTCCAACGATTGAAGAGGATAATTCAGAGTTTTTGGTTCCTGAGATGTTGCCTTTAATGCCTCTTCGCAACACGGTGCTCTTTCCAGGAGTAATTATTCCTATTACACTTGGGCGCGAGAAATCGCAGGCTTTAATACGCGATGTGCAAAAAACGAATGGCCTTTTTGGAGCTCTTTGCCAAAAGGATGGAGCGGTTGAGAACCCTCAGCCTAACGATCTTTACGATGTAGGTACAGTGGCACAGGTTATAAAGGTATTGCAAATGCCCGATAACACCACTTCGGTAATCATTCAAGGCAAACGTCGCTTTAAAGTGGTGGAGTATTTGGGTGATACGCCTTACTACACAGCTAATGTGGTTGAGCTAAAAGATATTTTGCCTACTGAGGATAGTAGTCGCGAATTTGAGGCGTTAGTTAACTCACTTAAAGATTTGGCTCTCAAAGTGATAAAACGTTCACCAAACCTTCCGCCCGAGGCTTCTTTTACTATTCGTAACATCGATAATCCTGTCTTTTTAATCAACTTTATAAGCGCTCACTCTGACTTAAAGATCCCTCAAAAACAGGATCTCTTGGAGAATTCAAACGTAAAATCTCGAGGTACATACCTAATGGAGATTCTCTTAAAAGAGGTTCAACTGATGGATATTATGACCGATATCCAGAAAAAGGTTAAGTCTGAGATTGATCAACAACAGCGCGAATATCTTCTTAATCAACAAATTAAAACGATTCAAGATGAGTTGGGTGGAAATCCTCATGAGCAAGATATCAAGGAGATGCGCGAGAAGATGGAGACCAAAAAGTGGAGTTCCGATATCAAGCAGGTGTTTGAAAAAGAGCTTACTAAACTTCAACGATTAAATCACCAATCTGGTGAATTTTCGGTGCAGTTTAACTATTTGCAAAACTTTATCGAGCTTCCTTGGAATGAGTACTCAAAAGATAATTTCGATCTAAAAAATGCGCGCAAAGTGCTTGATAAAGACCATTTT
>JAGPHP010000082.1 GCA_018055415.1 Breznakibacter sp.
TCTAAACGCTTCAAGTGTTCAACCACCGAAACACTAAAACTCTTTTCACCGCGCGAAACACCAACTACAGCAATCGTTTTGCAACTTAAGAAATCATCTATTTGTGCTTTTGTTACTTTTTCCACAACATACTCGTTTTAATTAGTCATTAAAGTTAAAAATAGTTCATTTGCTATTGACATACAAGACTTTGGACGTATAATATATGCAGACAAAAAACAGAACCATGCAACCATCACAAAACCAATTCATCATCGACATTAAAGAAAATGTACGTCGCGCCCAATACGATGCACTCAAAGCCTTAAACACACACCTAATCAACCTTTATTGGGAACTTGGCAAAGAGATTTTAGAAAAACAACGTCTCGGATGGGAAAAAGCCATAGTACCAACCTTATCCAAGGAGTTACAACTCGAATTTCCAAATATAGGTGGTTTTTCAACTACAAATCTTTGGTATATGGTTCAGTTATACACTGATTATCATAAAGATAAAAATCTCCAGCCATTGGTTGGAGATTTTGCCACCAAATCAATTAAAAATTTCTCATCTTATCACGAACCTATCAAAATAAAAAAGCCACCTTCAATTAAGAAGATGGCTCTTGTTATTTTGATGTTCTTAAAAATTAAGCTTTTTCAGCAGAACCTAGAACGTTACGGTTTTTAGCCATATAAAGAGTCTTTAACGCATCGCGAGCTGGACCTAAATATTTACGTGGATCAAATTCACCTGGATTTTCAGCAAATACTTTACGAATAGCAGCAGTCATAGCCAAACGACCATCAGAGTCGATATTGATTTTACATACAGCTGACTGAGCTGCACGACGTAATTGCTCCTCAGGAATACCAACTGAATCTTTTAATGCACCACCAAATTTATTGATAGTAGCAACCTCAGCTGCAGGAACAGAAGAAGAACCATGAAGAACGATAGGGAAACCTGGAATACGTTTTTCAATCTCTTCTAAGATATCAAATTTCAATGGAGGAGGAACCAATACACCATCAGCGTTACGAGTACATTGAGCTGGAGTAAATTTGTTAGCACCGTGAGATGTACCAATTGAAATAGCCAAAGAGTCAACACCAGTACGCTTAACAAAATCTTCAACCTCTTCAGGACGAGTATATGTAGAGTGCTCTGCAACTACATCATCTTCAACACCAGCTAATACGCCAAGTTCGCCTTCAACAGTAACACCATGTGCGTGTGCGTAATCAACAACTTTTTTAGTTAATGCTACGTTTTCTTCGTAAGAGTGGTGTGAACCATCAATCATTACTGAAGAGAAACCGTTATCGATACACTCTTTGCAAATTTCAAAAGTATCGCCATGATCAAGGTGAAGAGCAACAGGAATTTCGTAACCCAACTCTTTAACATACTCAACAGCTCCTTTAGCCATGTTACGTAATAAAGTACCGTTAGCATACTTACGTGCACCAGCCGAAACTTGAAGAATAACAGGTGATTTTGTCTCTACGCAAGCCTGAAGAATAGCTTGAAGTTGCTCAAGATTGTTGAAGTTGTAAGCTGGAATTGCATATTTACCAGCAATAGCTTTTGCAAACATCTCTTTCGTGTTTACTAAGCCTAAATCCTTAAAATTAGTTGCCATTAATGTAATGTTTAATGAAGAATTATAGTTAATAATTATATTCAAAAACTTCTTGAAAATCATCGTTCTGATTTCCGGTGCGAAATTAGGCAAACATCCATTTAATACCAAACTTTTTAAAAAGTTTAATCACATGTTTTAAGACACATTTTTACGAAATATTTATGTAATTTAATTACTCTTAGGTTGATTTTCAAGGGCGTGCAACTCCATAAAGTTGGAGGGAGTAAGTCCAGTAAATTTCTTAAATGCTGTATTGAATGAGGATTTCGAATTAAATCCAACTTTTTGTGCAATGGCTTCTATTGTTAAATATTTGTGCGACGAGTGTAAAAAAATCTCTTTAGCCTCCTTAACCCTATAATCATTGATAAAATCACTAAAGTTGGTATGAAAGTTATCATTAATTATTTGCGAGATATAGGTTCTATTTGTATTAAGTTGTTTCGCTAAATCATCTAAACTCAAATCATTTTGCAAAAACACCTTCTTCTCCTCCATTAGTTCAAGCAACTCATTTACAAGAGTTTGTTGTTGCTCATTTTTCAGCGTTGAGCGATTATACTTGCCTTGCTTATTAATTTCAGCCAGCTCTTGCTCTCTTTTATGAAGTGCCGAAGTGCTTTTAAACAAGTGATGATAAGACTCCTTTAGTTGTAAGTTTTTAAAGAAGATAAGTGCCAAAAGCGCCGAAAAAAGAAGTAATCCCGATGATAAAAACCAAATGATAAGTCTCTTCTTTAAATCAATTTCATCCTGCAACTCCTTCTCTTTTAACTCATTCTGAAATGCATACTCAGACTCTAATTGCTGAGCATACCGAACACTATTCGACTCTTTTAAATCGTAGTAACGTTTTAATAAAGAGTATGATTGTGCCGAGTTGCCAACTTCCGAAAGATACCCTGACAACACAGGAAGGATCTTCAATTGTTGCCCCATAAGACTAAAGCTATCAGCCACTTCGAGTGATTTATTAGCATTTTCAATGGCACTATCCAAGCTGTTTTGCGAAGCATAAATGGAGGCCTTCTGCATATAGGTTTCTGAAATGCCAACCTTGCCCCCAACCGCCGTAAAGTTCATCAATGCACTATCACAATAAGCTATAGCTTTTATTTTAAAGCCCTGTTTAAGAGCCAAGTTAGCATATACGCTGTAAATATTCGCCATCAAATCAGGACTTGCCTGTTGTTGATAATTCCGATAAGCTTTATTGATAAATCCCTCTGCTTTTACCAAATCATTCATCAACATATACGTTTTGCCAATTAGCGAGTACGAATCGGCTTCATGGCGCTTTTCGCCAATCTTGACACTCAGTCTAGCGGCCTCGTTAAAGCATTCTAGGGCTTTGTCGTATTTACCCATTTCGCAATAAGTATGACCAATATCGTGATTTGAAACAATTAGTCCAATTGTATTATGCAACGACTCAAAATTCTCTTTTGCCTTATAAAAATGGTTTAATGCCATCGAATAATTCCTTTGACTTTCGAGATAAACCCAACCAATATCAATCAACAACCAAGTTTTTTCGTTAATATTTCCCGTCTTTTCATAGAGCTCTAAGGCACTTATATTGCTATTCATTGCCAAATTATAAACCCCCATTACTCTATAAAGATATCCTTTGTGATAGAGAAGCAACGCCATTTTATCGACGTTTTTGATTTGTCGAGCTATTAAAATGCCATTCTGCAAACACTCCAACGCTTTGGTTGGATTAGAGTTACGTAATTCTAAATAAGCAGTCAGTAGCTGGTTAATTGTATTGGTGTCGGTTTTTGCAGTATATCCCCCCTCTTTTGCCCACAACGATTGCCCCAGTAATAGAAGCCCAAACAGCATTAAAAATATCTTACGCAACATAAACTCTTATAATTAATAACATTAACATAAAAAGAGTTAGGAAGGGTTAATCGAAAAGCAAAATCAAAATGGATTTTTTTACAAATAAACACATTTTTTACCATTTAAGAGAAAAACTCTCATTCAAAGCGTTTCTTATCAATCAATAAACTCTATTTAAAGCACTCTTTAAAAACGCAACACCCACGAAAATCATCTATTTACAAGATAATTTTTGAGTTTAAAGTGGTCTAGTGTAACACATTAAGGGTTTATATGATCGAAATATCCTTAGCACCACATGGCAATTCAACTTCAAATTAAACAAATTCGCTATTTTTGACCCTATGAATGAAAAAAACAGAGAATTCAAAGAGCAGTATCTTACAATAAGAGAGGAAATTGACGATATTTCAACTAAGCTGAGCGAAATGTATGCCACTAAAATGCAGTGCAAAGCTGGTTGTAGCTCGTGCTGTGAAAGTATTACGGTTTTTGAGGTGGAGTTTGATGCCATCCAAGAACAAATTACTAAGCACAAAATCAACTTACCAAAACCCCTATTTTTACAACGATTTACAAAGCGATGTCGTTTTTTAGTAAATAACCGATGTTCAATTTATGAATATCGCCCCATTATCTGCCGCACGCAGGGTTTACCCATTTTATATCGTTCCTTCAACTCCGATCACTACGAACTCTCGGTATGCAAGCTCAACTTTAAAGGTGTTAAACTAAATTTCTTTAACGACGAGAATGCACTGATGATGAGCCCTTTAAACACCAAATTACTTCTGCTTAATCACGCCTACATGAAAGAAACTGCGCCCTCGCAAAAAGATTTAAATAAGCGCAGAAATTTATACGAATTAGAAGGTTAGAGCTCTCTTGGTAATATAATAGATCAGTCTCTTTGTTGAATTCAAAAAAACGTTGATTAGAGAGTGAATCATAAAAAAAGTACAATTACAAAAAAATCCCCAAGCCTTACGACTTGAGGATTCTATGAATTTAAGAGATGTATGATTACTTATTCTTAATAACTAATACATCTACAATGTTTTTTGCCACATCATCGGCAATTTCTAAAGCATCTTTTAGGTCGATAAGCATCTTCTCCTCAGCACCATCAACCGAACCATCGCTTAATAAAAAGTCAGCAGCAGTTGCAAATACAGTTAACTTGTAGTCAGCTGAAATCTTTGGAGCCGACGCAGCAATAAGACCTAAAACAGTTCCACTCTCCTTGTGAATTTTGTTAATTCGTTTGAAAGAGTCTTGTAGGTTAATACCACGGAAGATTTTTTTGTTAGCCAAAGTTACAGCTAAAGCATTCATCTCTTCAGGTTCAACAACACCATCGGCCGCAATTGCAGCATAAATAATAGCTAAAAAAGCCTCTTTTTCGTCTTTAATTTCAGGTTTTGAACCACCCCAGTTAAATAATCCCATATTGATAATTTCTATTTATATATTTTATTTAATTGCCGCAAATGTATATAAAGCAACGCAATTAGAAAAGAGCGACATGTCAATAAATAGTTAATTAAACGCTTATTTTTCATAAAAACGTAGTAATACAGGTCATTAATATACCACACAATACAACCCTCATTACACAATATTAAAAACAAAAATAAAACTTGTTTAAAATTATTAAAAGTCATTATTATTCCCTAAATCAGTGTATATGTTAAATACATAGAAATCAATTTGTTGGCACGCTAAATTTTCTATTATGAAAAGAACAACTAAGCTTCTGTATCTCATCGTAGTCATCGTACTGCTAAATATCATTTACTACTTAGGGCAATGGGGAGGTCAAACAGTGCTACTTTATGTGAGCGATATATTACCAATTATTTGCTCATTTATTGCAGCAGTGGGCCTACTTACTGCCGTTAGATCATTTAAAGAGATGGACTTCATTCGAGTAGCTTGGCTGCTTATTTTAATAGGAATTGTTTTTGATTTTTTTGCTGAAACAACTTATGCCATTTTGGAGATCTTTTTAAAAGTGGATATCAATGAAGTTTTTCCAACAGTGGCTGATGTGTTATGGTGTCTCGGTTATATTCCAATGCTTGTGGGTTTGGCAATGATGTTTTGGGGATACAAAAAAAGCGGGTTTCCAATGGGTCAGAGCCGCATTTATTGGGCTATCTCGCTTAGCTTTCTCATTCTATCTTCCATATTAGGGTACTATTTATTAATACCCATTGCCAATGATCCCGAAACAAACATGCTTGCTAAGGTCTTCTATTTCTACTATCCTATTGCCGATTTACTGGTTGTTGTTCCAGCGGTTATCCTTATGTATATTACCAGTTTATTTGGACGCAGCCTCATTTCAATGCCTTGGCGAATGATGGCATTAGGCTTTTTACTTTTCACCATTGCCGATATGTTATACTCTTATTTGGGATGGAATGATGTGTATGGAAATGGAAATTTAATCGATGTTTTGTGGCACTCTGGATATCTATTTATCGGTCTTTCAGGATTATACCAAAAGGAGTTGCTTGATTCAATTAATTAAAACGATGTGATATGAGTACGTTTACAAATCGTTATGCAGAGCAGATTTTTGGTATTCTATCGCCACTTGTGGGATCGGTAATGGCAAAAACAATTATACAGTTGCAGTGTTCGAAAATGGGCATTAATGAAGAGCAATTAACAAAAGACTATATGCATTTAATCTCCGATAATATCAGAAAAGGATTGGTTACATTTTTAGGTTCTGAAAGTGCTACGGTGGTGGCAAACAAAATTGCGAATATTAGTTAAGCCCTTTTGTTATACCCAATTTGTGTTAGACTTAATGCAAAAAATTGAATTACCAACATCGTAATTCCGCAATTGTTTGGGCTATCCATGATTGGGTGGCCTCTTTTTTTTAGCTATTTTTGTAGTTCATTGACAAATAGCAAGGCCGTTATGAGTTTTGCATTAATAACCTCTGGGTAGAACACCCAAATTTATAAACATTTTTACCTAAATGATGTTTTTAGGTTTTAATTGAAACTATTGATTATGATATATTCTCCGCAGGTTTATCGCATTGCCGACAAGGCGCAGGTTCCGTTTATTGATAGCGAAGAGATTTGGGATATTTTGGATTCAACCAATCCAGCTGATGAAGAGGTGCGCGCAATTATTCGCAAAGCGTTGAATAAACATAGATTGTCATTACAAGAGACTGCTATCTTATTAAAGGCTGAATCTTCTGAGTTAGTCGAGGAGATTAAGGCTGCAGCAACAGCACTCAAAGAGCGCGTTTATGGAAAGCGAATTGTACTTTTTGCGCCGCTTTATATTGGTAATTTATGTTCGAATAACTGCACCTACTGTGGTTTTAGAAATAGTAACAGTAAGCAAAAACGTGTTACACTTAACCATGAGGATATGGTAAATGAGGTGATTGCGCTGGAAAAAGCGGGTCACAAACGACTGATTTTGGTGTATGGCGAGCACGCCAAATATACGCCCGAATTTATTGCCGAATCAGTGAAGACCGTGTATGGCGTAAAATTCGAAAATGGCGAAATACGGCGTGTGAATATTAATGCAGCACCGCTTGATATTGAGGGATTTAAAACGGTAAAAGAGTCTGGAATTGGCACCTATCAAGTGTTTCAAGAAACTTACGATAGGGATGCATATAAAAGAGTGCATTTGAGTGGTAAAAAGGCTGATTACGATTGGCGATTAACCTCATTAGATCGGGCGCAAGAGGCTGGTATTGAAGATGTTGGCATTGGTGCTTTGCTTGGCTTGTACGACTGGCGCTTTGAGGTGATGGGGTTAGTTAGGCACGTAAACCATTTTGAAGCAGTTTACAATGTCGGACCTCATACTATTTCGTTTCCACGTATTCAAGCGGCATCGGGCAATAATGTGGATCCTAAATATGCTGTGAGTGATGCTGATTTTACTCGATTGGTAGCTATTTTGCGACTTGCGGTTCCCTATACGGGATTGATATTAACAGCTCGCGAACCTGCGCACATTCGTGATGAGGTTTTGAAGTATGGAGTTTCACAGATAGATGGCGGCACTAACATCGTTATTAAGGGATACACCGATGCCGAAACGGGCCAAGATTTAGATAAAGAGCAGTTTACCATCAACGATAATCGTTCGCTTAACGAGGTGATGGAGGAGTTAGTGAGCAAAGATTATATACCATCATTTTGCACGGCATGTTACCGCACCAAGCGCACTGGCGAGCATTTTATGGAGTTCTCAGTACCAGGTTTTATTAAGCGCTTTTGTCAGCCCAATGCCTTGCTAACATTGGCCGAGTATTTAGAAGATTATGCACCCGCTGAGACTAAGGTTAAAGGGTATAAGTTGATTTATGATAACTTGCAATCGTATGATGATGAGAAGTTTAAGGTGAAACTTATTGAGCGCCTTGAGAAGATAAAAGCGGGGGAGAGGGATTTGTATTTTTAAGAGACTCAGTGTATCGTTTATCCGTTTTATGGCTATATTTGTTTTATGAATTTAGTAGAGAAAAATATTGATAGCATTACAGAACTTTGTGACTCTCACAAGGTTAAGGAGTTATATGTGTTTGGTTCTATACTCTCCAATAAGTTTAATGCCTCCAGTGATATTGATATTTTAATACAGTTTAATCCAATTGATGTGTTGGAATATTTCGATAACTACATGGATTTAAAGGAAAAATTAGAGCTGCTATTACAGCGTCCTGTTGATTTGGTTGAAAATCAAGCTGTAAGAAACCCTATATTTCGCAAAGTTTTAGATAGAGAAAAACGATTGGTATATGAACGAAAAAGTGCTTAAGTCTCTTTATGACATCCTATTAGCAATTGAAGAGATTGATACTTTTTTCATAAATAGGCCAAAAAGATTTGATATTTATTGCAACGATACTCTCTAGCGACGCGGTATAGAGCGCAATTTAGAGATTATAGGTGAGGCAATGAATCGCATATTAAAAGACGAACCCGATATTAATATTGGAAATGCTAAACGAATTGTAGGTTTACGTAAAAAAATTATTCACGGCTATGATTCTGTTTCTGATGAGAATATTTGGGGTGTAGCAATAAATCACTTACCCCAACTTAAGAAGGATATTCAAATTTTAATTGATTGATTTCATTTACTCCCAGTCCAACAACCGTCTCTCGCCCGTCAACGCCCTTATTTCTGTAGCATCTTGACTCACCTCAATGGTTCCCTTGTAGTTTCCATTGGCATCACGAAGTGCGAAGTAGCGAATGTGTATAAACATCCCTTTCATCTGAATCCAAAAATCGGCATTATCCTTTTTTCCACTCTTAAAGGCGTCAACAATCTCATTTACAACGTGCACACTTTCAGGCGGATGGCAGTTTTGTACTTTTCTTCCAATAATGGCTTTTGAGCGAGGAAAGATGCGGTGTTTTGCCCCTGAGAAATAGCGTACTTCATCGTTTTCGTCAACAAAAGTGATATCCACAGGCAAATTTTCGAGCATAAGGATAAGCTGTTCGGCATACAAAGCCCCAGTTCCTAAATCTACCATTCCATCCATAAACTTTGCTTGCTGCGGCTCATATTTCTGAATTTCTGGATTGATGTAACACCAGCCAATTTCGAGGCTTTGATACAACATGGTACTCCACTCTTTTTCGGGAATCACCTTTAGCGCCATTGGAAAGATGATCTGCTCCTCTCTGAAAATAATGGGCAAAATGACAAAAAAGAGTTTTCCAACCTCATTTGGAAGCGCCTTTTTATCGACTTGGTCCTCAGACAGTAGTGTTTCAATGCTCTTGAGACTTTTGCGATAATCGTCGTGAAACGACCACATGAGTTGCAAACAACGGTATTGAGGAAAGCACTTTTCGATATAAGGAAAGAGTATAATCTCTTTTTTTATGTAATGCAGCTCGTAGGCTTTAAGTTGCGAAAAGAGACCAATTAATTGGCGCTTTATCTCCAGTTCATTATCTACATTCTCATCGAAATAGAGTTTGAGTAGTGGCTTGATTTGGTTTAATATCTTCTCAACCTCCCTATTTTCTAAGGCTAATAGCGATAGGAAGTGGATCTTGCTAGGCTTCTCAACCTTAAAAGATGCCAGTGATTTGTAAAATACGTTCATGATTTTGCCAACGTGAGGTTTTAGCTCTTCGGTGGTAAATTCTGTTTGCAACAGTAGGTCAAAAACCTGCATGGCCTCCATGGGCGAAATCGTCTCAAGCACCTGTTGGTAACTCTCAATGAGCTGTTTGCCATTTTCTCCTCTAACGAGTTTGCTGGCAAAGGCCACTAAATCATTTAGCCGTTTGGTGCTATTATTTATGAATTCCGACATTTTAAAAATCTTTAGGATGACTATTTGTAAAGATAGAAAAGAAACAGATATTTCTATCTTGTATCCAAATCTTTTTGATTCAAAGTAAAGTGCTATATTTAAAACTTAATCTATTCATAACTCAGAGTCTCATGATTTGGTTTTAATTATATAATTATGAAAACATTAACAACGCTTTTTATCCTTTTTATTTCGTTTTCCTGTACATCGCAAGAGTTTAAAGTGATGAGTTACAACATTCGTTGCGGTCAGTGCGATAACAATACTCCAAATAGTTGGACAAATCGTAAAGATTTGGTTTTAAACGTTATAAAAATGGATAATCCCGATTTAATAGGTTTTCAGGAGATGATTACCGAGCAACGCGATTAGCTTTTAACGCAGATGCCTGAATATGCCGTTTATGGGTCGGGGCGTGAGGCCGATAGAGAGGGCGAAGGGTGTTATATCTTTTACAAACGAGCGCTTTTTAGCATAGATTCCA
>JAGPHP010000254.1 GCA_018055415.1 Breznakibacter sp.
TGATTATGCTGATTGGATTAGTTACTAAAAACGGTATTCTTATCGTAGAGTTTGCAAATAAAAAGCGTGAGCAGGGCATTCCGTTGCGTCAGGCGGTGGTAGAGGCTTCGGTGCAGCGTTTGCGCCCCATTTTAATGACAAGTTTGGCAACCTCGTTGGGTGCATTGCCTATTGCGTTAAGCTTGGGTGCTGCTGCTACAAGTCGCGTTCCGTTAGGAATTGTTATTGTTGGAGGTATTCTGTTTTCGTTGATTCTTACCCTTTTTGTCATTCCAGCGGTTTATACCTTTATTGCAGGTAAGCATGAGCTTGATAAGGAGTTTTTTAATGAGATGGAGCAGTGAAATTGTTTAAAATCACGCAAAGACGCCAAGGCGCAAAGAATTTGGGCAAAGAGCGGTGATATATTGTAATTTAGATATTGTGGTGGAAAAAGAAAATCGTAGGAAGTTTATCGAAAAAAATAATATTATAATTGGAAGGTCATAAAACAAAAAACCCGGCTTCATCACCAGCATAAAAACTGGGAGAGGAATCACCGGGACTGCTCTACAAAGATACCAAGAAATATGGAAAACAAAATAAAACTATCTGAAAGTGATTCGAAACGTAAAACTATGAGTTTATTGTAGTGCGAAAACCTAGCAATAGAATTTCGATGTCATATAGGATTTGTGGGAGAAGTGGTAATTGGTTTATTCTTAAATATTTATAATGCAAAATAAATCAATATGTTTTTTTTGCGATAAGTGTTAATAACTCAAGCATTTTCAAATTTGAAAGTGTCTACTAGGTCAACCGCCTTCGCCAAAATGCGTTAAGAAAAAACAGGCCATTGCCGTAAAAGTCAGTGTTGTTTGAGCGCAGCGAGTTTTACTGACTTTAGGCAATGGGTTGTTTTTTTAGCATTTTGGCGAAAGCGGCGGCTTTTTTTGTTTACTTTTTGCAGCTGAAGGCAAAAAGTAAAAGCCAGTGCGGCTTGAGCACAGAAAGAATTATTAAAATCGATTTGATTTTTAGGCAGACCATATATGGGAGTCTCAAATAGAAATATTGGATTCATTGAATTGATTAAATAAATAATTAGAATATTGGTAATGAGAAATTTTTTGATTCTGCTTGTATTAGTTTTGCCATCAATTCTATTGGCACAAACTCAACTCACCCTTAAAAGTGCCATTGATACCGCATTGGTTAATAATTTTGATATTCGTATAGCCAAGCAAAATGTGGAGATTGGTAAAACCAATAACTCCTTTGGTATGGCGGGCGGTTTGCCAACGGTTACGGCTGGAGGCACGGATAATCAATCGTTTAACAACATCGATCAGAAGTTTGAGTCGGGGCAGGAGATTAGTCTCGATAACGTATCTACCAATGCTCTAAATGCCAATGCTACAGCCAGTATTATGCTTTTTAATGGCTTTAAGGTGTTGGCTACCAAGGCCAAGTTAAGTCAACTCGAAAAGCAGAGTCAAGTCTATCTCAATCAGCAAATTCAAAATAGTATGGCGGGCATTATGCTCACCTATTACGATATTGTTCGTCAGCAGCACTATCGCACCATTATTGAGAGTACCAAAGAGATATCCGAGCAGAAACTGCAAATTATAAACGATCGTTACTCGGTTGGAATGGCTAACGAGGCCGATGTGTTGCAGGCCGAGATGGATTTAAATATGGCCAAGCAACTGCTTAATAGTCAGGAGGTGGTGATAGATGCAAACAAAACCAACTTGCTACAACTTATGGGCGAAACCGACTTTTACCCCATAACGATAAAAGATACTATTGTAATAGATCAAACCATCTTAAAAGATACCATTTTAAACGCTTTAGAGAGCAACTTACAGTATCAAGCGGCCATGAATCAGGTACTTATTAATCAGCAGGTGGTTCGCGAGGTTGGGGCACAGCGCTATCCATCTATCCGAATAAATGGTGGTTACAACTACTCTCGCAGCGACTATTCGGCTGGTAATACGCTGTTAAGTCAAACACAAGGACCAATAGTTGGAGCGTCATTGCAAATACCCATCTTTAACGGTACTATTTACAGTCGCCAGCAAAAGGTGGCTCGCTTTAATGTGATGAATGCTCAACTGCAAAAAGAGAGTGTTTATATGACGTTAAAAGGGAGTGTCGAGAAGAGCTATCAAGCCTATCAAACTGCGCTTGAGCAGCTCAAGGAGCAAATTGTGGCCTATCAAAAGGCCGAGAAGCTGGTTGCTTTAATGATTCAACGTTTCGAACTCAACCAATCTACCATTCTCGATTTAAAAGCCGCCCAAAATAGCCTCGAAAACACGGGCTATGTGCTTGTAAATTTGCAGTATAGCGCCAAAGTTGCCGAGATTGAGCTCAAGCGGTTGGCGTATAGGTTGGGGTATTAGAGTAATGTGAGTTTGATGTAAGTATGTACGTTTTTTGAATTCCTTTTTAGATAATATATAGAATAGCTAGACGCCATAAATGGACGTCTCTACAAGAAAATAATGGTTTTTCTCATGGTAGAGACGTCCATTTATGGCGTCTCAAACTATATGATATAGATTATTTCCACGCCGAACTGACATTCGAGTAATAAGTTACTTCTGGATTGATATTGAATCAGTCTCACGAATTACTCTAATGATGAGTGTCAACTTAAAAACTGCATAGAAAGATTTTTACTGCTTAATGCGTTTCCCTTCTGAAGTTCTTTCCAAATTAAAACTCTAGATAATAATTCCTTTTATCAGCATCCGTATATAGAGGCTCCTCATTAGAACGGCTCAGTTGATATCCTCTCAATAGCACGTCATAGATACATGGTAGATGTGTCGTATTTAAAACAGTTATAACAAAACTTTAAAATAGATATATTCCAATTTTTATAAATAAAACCTGATATATATGTGGGATATATGTGGGATATATGTGGGATATATGTGACTTATATACGAAATGATATTGTATTAACTGCGGCTTATGGTCGGTAGAATTTAGGTTGTTTTTTGGAGCGAGTTCGTTTTATGTTGCTAGAAAACTAGATGAATGTAATTTGTTTGAAAATTAGGGGTTGGTTGATATTTTATTGATATTTAATTGTTTGAGATGTATTTAAGGAGGGGTGTTACACCTGTTTTGCTGTTTTGTG
>JAGPHP010000083.1 GCA_018055415.1 Breznakibacter sp.
CCACCTTGTTGTAACGCCCATCGTCCATGCGCTTCATGGCTTGCAGGATACGACGCTGTACCGGTTTTAAACCATCGTCGATATGCGGAACGGCACGCTCTAGAATTACATAAGAGGCGTAATCTAAAAACCATGTTTTGTACATCCCCGTCAAATGGGTGGATTTAATGCCATCAGGATTAACACCCTCGCCATTACCTCCTTCCGACGGAAACTCATCGGGATTTAAAAACTCTTCGCGTAACTCTTCGTCGTTACCAATTATATCATCACTACTCATAAAATAACTCCTGTAACAGATTAATACTAAGCCTCATCTAGCTCTACCACCAAATTATCGATGATAAAGTTTTGACGATTTGGGGTGTTTTTACCCATATAAAAATCGAGTAGATCCTTAACCCCATCTTCGCGCTTCATGCGCACTGGCTCTAATCGAATATCCTTACCTATAAAGTGTTGGAACTCATCGGGCGATATCTCTCCCAAACCCTTAAATCGGGTAATCTCAGGATTAGGTCCCAACTCTGCAATAGCCGCTACCCGCTCCTCTTCGGAGTAGCAATAGGTGGTCTTTTTCTTGTTTCTAACTCTAAACAAAGGGGTTTGTAAGATGTAGAGATGTCCGTTTTTAACCAAATCAGGAAAGAACTGTAAAAAGAAGGTCAGCAATAGCAAGCGAATGTGCATTCCATCCACATCGGCATCGGTAGAGATAATTACGTTGTTATAGCGCAAAGTATCCAATCCCTCCTCAATATCTAAGGCAGCCTGAAGAAGATTAAACTCCTCGTTTTCATATACGATTTTACGAGTTAACCCATAAGTATTCAGAGGTTTACCCTTCAAACTAAATACAGCTTGTGTATTTACATCGCGCGCTTTGGTGATCGATCCACTTGCCGAGTCACCCTCGGTAATAAAGATCGACGTCTCTAATTTACGCTCATGGTTTGAGTCGTAATGAACACGGCAGTCGCGCAACTTTTTATTATGTAAGCTCACTTTTTTAGCCCTATCGCGCGCCAACTTCTGAATACCCGAAATAGCTTTGCGCTCCTTTTCAGCATCCAAAATCTTTTTATTGATAGCCTCAGCCACATCTGGATTCTTGTGCAGGTAATTATCCAAATTACTCTTAACAAAATCCATAATATAGTTACGCACCGATACCGAGCCACTTTTTGGATCCATATCTTTTGAACCCAATTTGGTCTTAGTTTGCGACTCAAACACAGGCTCTTGTATGCGGATGGCAATAGCTGCAATCACTCCGGCACGAATATCCGCAATGTCAAAATTCTTATTAAAAAATTCGCGAATAGTCTTTGCAAATGCCTCTTTAAAAGCCACTAAGTGCGTACCTCCTTGGGTGGTATGTTGTCCGTTTACAAAGCTGTAATACTCCTCGCCATATTGGTTTCCGTGGGTAAAGGCAAACTCAAAATCACTACACGATAACTTCACAATGGGGTAAAGCGCCTCCGAGGTCATGTTATCGTTTAATAAATCGGTTAATCCATTTTTCGATTTATGCTGATTTCCATTGTAATGTATGGCTAATCCAGTATTCAAATAGGTGTAGTACTTAAGCATCGGCTCAATGTACTCATCTTGGTATTTATAGTTCTGAAACAGTTCATTATCAGGCGTAAAAGTAACGTAAGTACCATTAGCGTCGGTTGTAGGCACAATATCATACTCCTTTACCACCAATCCTTTCGAAAACTCTACGCGCTTCTTCTGTCCTTCGCGGTTGGCCTCCACAATAAAGGTGGTCGAGAGCGCATTCACCGCCTTGATACCCACCCCGTTCAAACCCACCGATTTTTGAAACGCTTTTGAATCGTATTTACCACCGGTATTCATTTTGGAGGCTACGTCAACCACCTTACCAAGCGGAATACCCCGCCCGTAGTCGCGCACCGTCACAGTTCCCTCTTTTACGGTAATCTCTATCTTCTTTCCAAAGCCCTGCATGTACTCGTCTAACGAGTTGTCCATCACCTCTTTAAGAAGTACATAAATACCATCATCAGGATAGGTTCCGTCGCCCAATTTGCCAATATACATACCCGGACGACGCCTTATATGCTCATGCCAATCGAGCGTCTGAATGTTATCTTCCGAATACTCAGGTAGTTCAATTTCCATAAAAAAATCGTGTGTGAAAGTTAAAACCAGGAGGTAATCCACTCCCTTCGAATGACTCAAAAATAGATAAATTCGATGGAATAATAGCTCTATCTCAAATATATTTATCAACATTCGTAACCACTCAACCTCGCTTACTTATGTTAAGCAGCTGTGTCTGAATAGAGATAATTTGGGCGTGCCACCGGCGTAATCTCTTCACTTGTAAATCATAACAGTTTTGTGAGAACCTTAGTTTGTCGCCGCTGTCAGGTGTTCCGCTTGTACTCCTCGCCCCGTGAAAAACGGGGCTGTGGGGTACCGCTTCACCCCTTCACGCTTCATTCGCATATACTCTCGACTCTCGAAAAAATTTCAAGCGCAAAATCCGTTAGCCACAACGAAACAACTCAAAAACAAATTCATTCATAAAAATATCATGAAAAAAGAGCTATTACTCCATTATTTTTAATAATTTTATCTGAAATGATTTCAATTGCTACTTATTTGTTAATTTTTTCGACAGTTTTTTATGTCTTTTCTTGAAGCAATTAAGTAATATCACTACAAATCAGCTATTTATGAAACGAATTTTATTTGTTCTTTCCACGCTTTGGTGTGTTTCTCAACTCTATGCTATTGATGCACGTTTGGTCAAAACCGTCGATTATACGTTTAGAGAGAAATGGACAAAAACCATTACCGAATCAGCCTATCCAATTGCAAATTACGATACGATTTATAAAAATCAGAATCTTTTTATCGCCACTATAGCATCAAATTTTGCCGTGAATGGCGGTGGAATCTCAAAAGCAACCTATTCTGTTAAGATAACTACTCCCAATAATAGTGTCTATCTTGCACAAAATAATCTGTTAGTTATTGATGAAACTTTACGCGATAAAACCCTGCCTCGACTCTCTGAAGCATCTGTTAAATTGGCCTTTAAAGAGAGTGATCCATTGGGAATATATACTATTGCTATCACGGTAACAGACGTCACCTCTGGTGAAACTAAAACCGTTGAGTCTTCAATTCAGCTCGTAGAACTACCATCTTATAAAAAACAGGTGGTTACAGATGATTCTGAGTTTGGAAAATGGCTTCGCTTTTACAACGATAAGCCAGCTCCCGAAAAAGCTCTTTCGAACTACATCTACTATACAAAAAGTACTCCTGGGCACGACAAAGAGACTTTTTTAGGGGTTTTTGCCATCTTCACCGAGATATACAAGAATAACGCTTTTTTGGGCCAACAAGCTATGCAAGCCTACAATGAACAAGATGACGAAACAAAACCATTTTTACTCTACCTTCTTCACTTTTCAAATAGTGGATCCAAAAGTTTCTTCAAAAAATTGAGCTCGAACGATAAAGATGCTCTTGATCAAATAATGGATGTGATGATTCCTGATATGTATGGCGAAATCATTGACCCTCTTCAACTTGATATGCTTTGGGCTACATTCTTAGCGGGTGGAACCTACGATCCCATGCGTAAACTAATTCAAACGCTCGATTACGCTAAGTATAAAGGTGCTCTAACAACCTACAAAGATCTTGATCAACTGAAACTTGATAGAGAAGATGCCATCAATAATTTCATTTACGATATATTGCTTTGGTCTCTAAAAAGCAATTGCAACCAAAATCTGCTGGTAAAGAACTACTGTGCTTGGGCTTATCAAAACGAAAGCCTTTCACCGCTACAAAAAGAGGAGCTTGGGAAAATATTGAACGATGTGAAATCGGAGCCAATTACCCCTCAAAACGGACAACTCTCTACATTTGATATTCTGGAACAGGGTAAATAATTCTTGGCGCCTTTTGAAGTTGGGATTTCACCCTTTGCTCCACAACTTTAAAATCTCTATTTTTGCATCCAAAATGGAGCTAAATGGAAATAGGGTATAATATCGAAAAAGCGGCAGAGATAATTAAAGATGGCGGACTGGTCTCCTTTCCTACCGAAACGGTTTATGGACTCGGTGGTGATGGCTTAAATCCAAAAGCTATTGCTAAGATTTTTGAAGCCAAAAAGCGCCCCTCTTTTGATCCGCTCATCTTACACATAAGCTCTTTAGATCAACTCGATAAGGTTTTAAAAAAGCCAATTGATAAACGCTTTATTCAACTTGCCGAAGTCTTTTGGCCAGGCCCGCTCACCATTGTGCATGAAAAAAGCGAGGCAGTACCTTATCTTGCAACGAGCAATTTAAATACCGTTGCTATCCGAATGCCCGAGCATCCAATAGCACTTGAGCTTATTCGCCTTGCAAACACACCTATTGCAGCACCAAGTGCCAACCTGTTTGGTCGCTTAAGCCCAACTACAGCACAGCATGTAGCCCAACAATTAACAACCATCGATTATATCTTAGATGGTGGAAATACTCGTTATGGGGTAGAGAGTACCATTGTATATTTATCCAACAATGATACGATTGAGATATTGCGACCAGGTGCTATAACGGCTCCAATGCTTAAGGCAGCTCTTCCATCGCAAAATATAGTAATTCGTGAAAAACATGAACTGCCCGACGCGCCGGGGATGTTGGATAGCCATTACGCCCCTCAAAAACCATTGATTCTATTTGATGAGGTGCCCGATAATAGCGACAAATCCATTGCTTTGATTTTACCAAATGAGGCAAAGCCTGTAAAATCAGCTGTTGGCCGAGTTATCTATCTCTCTAAAAATGGTGATGGCGTAGAGATGGCATCTAATCTCTTTTCCGCTCTACACAGTTTGGAAGATGATCCTGAAGTAGAACGCATTCATGCTCAGCGTTTACCTGAAGAGGGAATTGCCATAGCCATAATGGATAGATTAAATAAAGCAAGTTTTAAGTGGAGAGGGTAATTTGCTTTTATTCAAGGATCATATTTGAGGGATGCTGGCTCGTTTGAAAAACATCTACTATAATTATTGACTCTCTCGTTACTTCGTAAATTATTTTGTAATTCCATTTTGTAACGGATCGATATTCGTTGGGCTCTTCATTTAGATAACGTTCAATGGGATATTTTTGAGGAAAATCATTTAAGCTGTGAGCCAAAAGGATTAATTCTTTCTTTACTTTTTTTGCAGAATTAATAGAATCGTTAGCAATATATTCATAAATCAAATCTAAATGCTTTTTCGCTAATCTGTCCCAGCGAATAGGCAATTTCTTTGACTTTACCATTCGTTTATCTCCTTTTCAATCTCCTCTTGAGTTAAATAATCTCCATCTTTAACTCTTTTAGAGGCTTCACGAACTCTGTTGCTTAAATCCTTTACTGTTATAGCGGTGCCGTCAACATTATATCCTATCAACTCAGAATTTTCATACTCTTTGCTCATGGCATATACCATTTTTAAAAACCGCTCATCAGCATGGTTAATAAAATCATGTAACTCGTTTCTTAGTTCAGGAATTCCCATAATCTTAATCTATTTTTGCAAAGTTAGGCAATATTTAGAAAAAAATTAAATCCTATCCCCAAAACAGATACCCCAACAAAATAGCAGCGGTTATCCCAGCAAAATCTGCAATAAGTCCGCAAGCTAGTGCATAACGTGTCTTTTTAATTCCTACAGAGCCAAAATAGAGTGCAATGATATACAGAGTAGTGTCGGTGGCTCCCTGAACCGTGCAGGCTAAGCGACCAACAAACGAGTCGGCTCCGTGCATCTTCATGGCATCAATCATCATGCCCCTAGCACCCGATCCACTCAATGGTTTCATAAATGCAACAGGTAAAACATCGACAAAGGCTGTGTTTAGTCCCATCATAGCAAATAGTGAGGCAATACCTTGTATTAAAAATGTCATGGCTCCCGAGGCTCTAAAAACTCCAACAGCTACAAGTACAGCAATAAGATATGGGATGATTTTAACCGCCACATTAAATCCCTCTTTAGCTCCTTCTATGAAAGAGTCGTAAACATTTACGCGCCTCACAACCGCTTTGCCAATGAATACTGTAATAATTGAAAAGAGTATTACATTGGCAGATATCATGGAGATATTCTTAATCTCCTCCTGCGACAGACCAGCGAAATACCAAATAACTAAACCAACTAAGAGCGAAAAGCCACCTAGATAGGTGAGTATCACTCGGTCTAAAATATTTATCTTCTGAAAAAATGCAACCGATAAAATACCCGCCAGTGTAGCAAAAAAGGTGGAGAGGAGGATGGGGATAAAGACATCGGCAGGGTTTACAGCTCCCATTTGAGCACGATATACCATAATGCTTACAGGAATCAATGTTAATCCAGCTGCGTTAAGCACCATAAACATAATCTGAGCATTTGAGGCCTCCTCTTTACTCGGATTTAGCTCCTGCAACTCATTCATTGCTTTAAGTCCCATGGGTGTCGCCGCATTATCAAGTCCTAACATGTTGGCCGATAAGTTCATGGTCATACTGCCAAAAACAGGGTGACCCTTAGGTAGGGTAGGGAATAGACGATTGAAAAATGGTGCCACGGCTCGGGAAACAACCGAAATCATTCCTCCATTTTCACCAATTTTCATGATTCCAAGCCAAAAGGATAGCACACCAACTAAACCTATCGATATCTCAAAACCTGTTTTGGAGGAGTCGATGATTGCTTTCACCAGCTCTGAAAAGGCCTCCACATCTTGAAAAAAGATTAATCTTGCCAATGCTACGCAAAAGGCTATCAGAAAAAAGGCTATCCAGATATAATTTAAAACCATGGTGCTATCTATTTTATAATTGAGTTATGCTGGATGTCCGCCTTTATACTTGTCGTGAGGCGCAGCAAACTCCTTGCAGGTAATGTTTTCAACAGGTACTCGCCACATTTTAACATTCTTAACCGCTGGATCGCTATATTTGAACTCTTTATCAGAATAGGTCTTCATTAATATGTCGAGAGCCTCTCGTTTCTCATCCATATCTTCGATAAACTCTACTTTTCCTGTCGCTACCACGCTCTTCGATTTCATACGATAGCTGCATGCTACCTCAGGATGTTGAAAAACCAACTTACTATCGGTACTAAACGTAACGCAGATATTTGGATTTTTAGCAATGCAGTCGAGCAAAAAGCCTGTTGGCGCTGAGTGTAGATAGATCACGCCCTTGCGATACCCAAAATTCATGGGTAACACATAAGGGGTATTATCGGGTGTTACAACGCCAATAAAACAGATGTTACACTTAAAAATGATCTCTTCAATGAGTGCCTCGTCGGTATGATGTATAGTTTTCATCAGATACTTATATTTTTGGGCTAAAATAGTGAATTCTATAGATAAGAGACCATTGCAAGGCTATTTTTTGGGGGAAAAGATTAAAAATCGATAATCTCTATTTGCCCTCATCTTTCAACTTCGAATATTTCCACTGAAGAAATAGATAGACAGGAATACCTGATAATATAAGCGCAACACCAATGGCAGCCTCTCGTGGGCAAGTGATAATGGTGTTAAAGAACAAAAAGATGCAGAATACTATGAATAGTGCTGGTACAAACGGATAACCCCAAACCTTGTAGGGACGATGCGCATCAGGCATCTTACGTCGTAAAATAAAGACGCCCAAAGAGGTGGCTGCGTAAAAAATAAACACGGCAAATACAATCATATTAGTAAGCTGGTCAAATGTGCCCGACATGACCAAAACCGATGCCCAAACTCCTTGCCAAAGCAGAGAATTTGCTGGCACATTACTTTTATTCAGTTTGCCAATTGAAGGGAAGAAGAGTCCATCGCGAGACATGGCATAATAGGGACGAGCCCCAGTAAGAATACTCGCATTGGTACAACCTAAAGTTGTGAGCAGAATTAAAAGCGAGATAAAAAGTACGCCACCAGTTCCCCAAAAGCTTCGAACCGCTTCAACAGCCGCAATTTGATTTCCTGCTGCATGAATCGACTCCAGTTGTGGTATTGATAAAAGTGATAGATAGGTAATATTAACGAGCAGATAGATAGCAATAACAATAAATACCCCAAATACAATTCCTTTGGGAAGTGTTTGATTGGGATTTTTGACCTCGCCACCAATAAATCCAACCGACACCCACCCTTGATAGGCCCAAAAGGCAGCTAACATGGCGGTAAAAAAGGAGGAGAGGGTAACCGTTTTAGTGGATAATTCACTAATATCTAAAAAATGGTCGGGTTGTGGGACATTGCTTGTTAACCCAAAAACAACAATTACGAAGAGACCACCAAAAACCATCCACATTATGCCTCTGCTAGTCCACGCACCACTTTTGAGCCCAGATATATTAAGTGAAGTTAATCCTAAAATGAGCAGAATCGCTATTAGCTTAACCCCAAAATCCTGAAAAGGATAAAACACCCCGCCTATTGAGAAATCCTGTAAAGCTGGTAATATTTCTGGAATATGAATGATGCTGTTGAGCGATTGTGCAAAGATGTAGGCTAGAGATGAGATGGTAGCCGTTTGAATCACCGAAAAGAGCGACCAACCATACAAAAAGGCAAAAAAGCGGTTGTATATTTTTTTGTGATAAACATACTCGCCTCCAGTATCGGCTAGTAAACCAGCAACTTCGGCATTACTCAAGGCTCCAAAAATGGTAATTACTCCTGCAGCAATCCATGCCATCACTATCCAAATAGATGAGTGCAGTTCAGTTGCCATTGGGGCAATTTTTTTATAAACCCCTGAACCTATTATGTTTGCGATTACAAATATTATAACGTAACCTAATCCGAGTGTACGAACCAAATGCCTTGGAGTAGCCATACTAAAAGCGCTTTAAATGAAAAGTAGGCCGAAAATAGGAAATATATTAGTTATTGATTGAAAAAAGGGATCTGTTTATTTAAATAAATAGTATTTAGATGTTATGGATATCTAATATGATGGGGTAGTGTAAATATATTATAAAAAAGTTGCGCACAAACCACCACCTTTTCTATGAAACAAGATTGGAGAAGTGTGATTTGTGCGCTATTATTAATTAATGGGATTGATGAATTGATTTAACTCAAAGTGACTAAGTCCACTCTGGAAACTGTGTCGTATTTAAATCTAGTTTAGAAATGGTACTCATCTCAGACTCACTCAGTTTAAAATCAAAGATCGTTAAGTTTTCAACCATATGTGCTTTTTTTGAAGTGCGTGGTATAGCAACTATACCGCGCTGATACAACCATCTTAAGTTAACCTGTGCTGCGGTTTTATTATACTTAGAACCAATTTCGGTAAGAGTTGGGTTGGTAAAAAGGCCGTTTCTACCTTCGGCAAATGGTGCCCAAGCTTCGTGTTGTATCCCTAATTGTTTTAAGGCATCGTAGGTTTGCGGTTGTTGGAAATAGGCGTGTGTCTCTATTTGATTTATAACGGGTTTTATAGTGCTATAAGACATTAAATCAGTTAGTTGCTCTGGCGAGAAGTTGCTTACTCCAATAGCTCTTATTTTACCAGCATTATAAAGCTCCTCCATGGCTTGCCACGATCCTTTCACATCGCCACGTGGTCGGTGAATGAGGTAAAGATCTAGATAATCTAACCCTAATTTATTCAACGAAGTTTCAAAAGCACGCTTAGTATTTTCATAACCAGAGTCGTCCACCCATAATTTGGAGGTTACAAAAAGCTTTTCTCTCTTTATTCCACTTAGTTTTATGCCTGCTCCAACTGCAGCTTCGTTTCCATAAATAGTGGCTGTATCAATTAATCTATACCCCACTGAAATAGCTTCAGCGACACATCGTTCTCCCTCAGAACCATTTAAATAGAGAGTTCCAAAGCCGAGTATTGGCATTTTAACGCCATTGTTAAGCGTAATACTCTCAATCTCCACATCAGAGGGACTCTCATCTGGTGCTGCAAACAGTTTTGATGCACCAAAACTCATGAAAAACGCGGATGCCGCAAATAGGGCACTCTTTTGCAAGAACTCGCGACGGTCTATTCCTTTAGAACGATTTTTTTCTTTCATGTAGATAATTTATTGATGTTTTTTAACAAGTAGGCGATTATATATATCTATTTATTAACTCTCATATACATAGATATATATAATCGAAAATACTTCAAATAAATATAGGAATTATAACTAATTTTTTTTGGTTTATCCTAAAATCTAGATATAATTATATCTTTTTAATAGATAAAGTGG
>JAGPHP010000009.1 GCA_018055415.1 Breznakibacter sp.
CTATGATTTTAGGTCACTCACACCCAGAAGTTATTGAGGCAATTAAAAGCAAAGTGGAAGAGGCTATCTCTTTTGGAGCCCCTACCGAACTAGAGGTGCAGATGGCCGAATTGATTAGATCAATGGCGCCAAATGTAGATTTAATTCGCTTAGTGAGTAGCGGTACCGAGGCGTGTATGAGCGCTTTACGCTTGGCCAGAGGTTATACGGGCAGAAATAAATTCATCAAATTCGAAGGGTGCTATCATGGTCACGCCGACTCCTTTTTGGTTAAGGCTGGCAGCGGATTAGCCACTTTTAACATACAAACCGTTCCGGGCATTACGGCTGGTACGGCCGATGATACACTAACGGCTCCCTACAACGATTTAGAGTCGGTAAAACAGCTCTTTGCTCAATATCCAAACGAAATTGCAGCCATCATCATTGAACCCGTTGCGGGCAATATGGGCTGTATTATTCCTGAGCCAGGATTTTTAAAGGGAATAAGAGAGATTTGCGATAACAATAAAGCGCTATTAATTTTCGACGAGGTGATGACGGGTTTCCGTTTGGCCCCAGGTGGCGCACAAGAACGCTTAAAAATTGATGCAGATTTAGTTACCTACGGCAAAGTTATTGGTGGTGGAATGCCAGTGGGCGCTTTTGGCGGAAAACGCGAAATTATGGAGTGCATTGCTCCTGTGGGAAAAGTCTATCAGGCAGGTACTTTGAGCGGTAATCCAATTGCAGTAACAGCAGGATTTACTACGCTTAGTTATCTTAAAAATAACCCATCGATTTATAAACAACTCGATGCGACAGGCGAAAAGCTTAAGAATTCTATCTCTCCTATCTTAACAAAAAAGGGAATCGCGCATAGCATCAACCAATTTGGAAGTATGATAAGCGTTCACTTTGGCGAACATAAGGTTAAAGATTTTGAAACCGCTTCGCAGTGTGATATTCCGCTCTTTAACCGCTTCTTTCACCACATGTTGCAACAAGGTATCTATTTACCTCCTTCAGCTTTTGAAACATGGTTCTTTAATATTGCCTTAACAGATGTGGAGATAGATAAAACACTTTCTGCCATCGAAAAATTCTAGCTTATGGAGAGCAAAGCGGTACTTTTTGTCAATTTAGGTTCACCCGATTCGACGAGCGTCAAGGATGTTCGCCGCTATTTGGCCGAATTTTTAATGGATAAACGGGTAATTGATATCCCAGTAGTTCCGCGCTTTTTGCTTGTAAGAGGAATTATTGTACCGTTACGAGCGCCTAAAAGTGCTCACAAATATGAAACTATCTGGGAATCGGAGGGTTCGCCCTTAGTAAATATCACCAAACGGTTGACCACAAAGTTTTCTCAGGCAAGCAATATTCCAACCTACATGGCTATGCGATATGGAAATCCATCGCCCAAAAACACACTTAAAGAGATTGCTCAAGACCATCCCCAATTACAAGAGTTGGTTGTTGTACCGCTCTATCCGCACTACGCCATGAGCAGTTACGAAACAGCAGTAGAGCATGTGAAAGAGGCTTTTAACGATGGCAAGTATCGTTTTAAACTTAATATTATAAAGCCTTTCTATAACCATCCAAGTTATATCAAAGCGCTTGCCAACTCCATAAAACCTTATCTAAATAAACCTTTAGACAAGATTCTTTTTAGCTACCATGGCATACCCGAACGCCATGTAACTAAAAGTGACACAACAGATTGCCACTGCTTAAAAAGCGAAGATTGTTGCTCTACCCCATCGGTAGCGCACGCAACTTGCTATAGACATCAGGTGAAAGAGACAACCAAATTAGTGGCTTTAGAACTTGGCCTTGACGAAGATAAATACACATTATCGTTTCAGTCTCGCTTAGGACAAGCCAAATGGTTGCAACCCTATACCGCTGAAGTACTTGCAGAGCTTCCTGCTAAAGGAACAAAGAACATATTAGTAGTCTGCCCCGCCTTTGTGAGCGACTGCCTTGAAACCCTCGAGGAGATTAACATTGAGGGACGTGATACTTTTTTTAATGCGGGTGGAGAGGCGTTTACTTCAATACCTTGTTTGAATGATAGTGCGGAGTGGATTGAGGCGTTGAGGGAGATGGTTGGGGAGTGAGGATTATTTGGGATATTTATTACCTGAAATAACTTGATTTAGTATATGAAAAATTATTGTAAGTAATAATTATCCACGACATCTTTAACTATGAAAGAATTATATAAAGACAATAATGGTAATTTACTTTTCAAAAAAAGTTTTTGCGCATACATTGATATATTGGGCTTTAGCGAGAAAATTATAAAAAATGACTTAAGATTCTTTAATTCCTACCTAAACACACTTAAAACTGAATTAGATCATATTGAAATTCATCATGACCTGTCAGGGAAAGACGGATATAAAAGTTTTGAGTTAAAAATATTTACCGACAACTTTGTGTTTGGACACCCTTGGTTTGATGAATTTGGAGAATCTGAGCTTGGGAATATTTTTAAAGTTCTTTCTCACATTCAATTCACATTTGCAAAAGCAAACATATTCATTCGAGGCGCAATAAGTATGAGTGACCTATATATGGATGAAAATATTGTGTTGGGTCCAGCACTTATTGACTCATATAAACTTGAATCAGAAAACGCAGTTAATCCAAGAATTTTACTATCAAATGAAGTTGTTATTATTGTTAAGAAACACATCAATTATTATTCTGATCATGAGAGTTCGCCACAAAATAAAGAATTTTTAATAGATACAGATGGCTTCTTTTTTGTCAATTACCTTTTTATACTATTTTATGATAATGATTATTCGGAAGAGAGAATCATTGAAGAACTTGCTAAACATAAAGAACCTATTATTTTAAACCTATCCACAAATAGAAATAACTTCAAACTATTTGAAAAATACTCATGGACAGCTAATTATCACAACTATTTTTGTGATAATTTTGTACTAGAAAGATTCCCAAACATAAATTTAGAACTCATTAAAATTAACCAAGACCTATATCGAAAACATTTAATGAAAATAATATAATCTCTATTTTTTTTCAACGGACACAATTATTTCAACATTACGATAAATAAACGTCACTGGGAACGACATTTTCTTTTAAGAACATAACACTAAGTATTAAACTCACGTTAAGATAATTCTTTAAGCGACAACATGAATCCAAGAGTAACTAAAGCGATACCAAAAAACAACTACCAAGTAGAATTAAAATTTACAAATGGTGAGGAGCGTTCTTTGATGTTACGCCCTATTTGGATCGAGGAATATTCAAAGAACTTAAAGAACCAGAGTTGTTCTATTCGGCTAAAGCTATAGAAGGCACTATTCAATGGCAAAATAAAGCAGATTTTTGTCCAGACACCCTATATCTAGAGAGTAAACCTATAGATAGATTCTTTATTGAAGATAATCTAGCTAAAAACTATATTATAAGTTTACCCAAAACCTTCAAATCTCTCCCATGCGTGAGCGATTGCAGCGGATACCCCACAGGCGGCCAATGGAAAGAGGCTCAAAGAGTTGCCCAAAACTCAAAGTGAAGAGAACGAGCCGCCGAGGAGTATGAGCGGAAAGCGCGACAGCAAGCGCTAGTTAAAGGAAGCTCGATAATAGAGTATTTAAGCTTGGTGGCACGCCCAAATAATCGATAATAAGAAAACAAAGAGTGCGGTTTATCTGTTTAGGGGTGGCGGAATTACGCAAAAATGGACTATTTTTGTTTCAAATCATCGAAATAGGGAGATATGACTTTATCACAAACGCGAGGAATTAGTTTTGAAGAGTTTAAAAATGAGGTTCTTAACGACTATAAGATTGCTAATATTAGTCGCCAACTGAGCATTGCTGGACGCAAGGAGGTGATGGGCGGTAAGGCTAAATTTGGCGTTTTTGGCGATGGGAAAGAGGTGGCACAAATTGCCTATGCAAAGCAATTTTTTGCGGGCGACTGGCGCTCGGGCTACTATCGCGACCAGACGTTTTTACTGGCGGCTGGCATGACAACTCCAGATGAGTTTTTTGCTCTTTTGTATGGCGAAACGCGCACCGAGTTGAACCCCGATAACGGCGGAAGATCGTTTAACAACCACTACGGAACTCGCACGATTAATGAGGATGGTACCTGGAAAGAGATTTCGAAAATGAAATGTACCTCGTCGGACATCTCGCCAACGGCAGGTCAAATGCCTCGATTGGTGGGCTTGGCTTTAGCCTCAAAATTATATCGAAACAACCCTGATTTACACCAATTTACACAATTTAGTAACGAAGGGAACGAAGTCGCTTTTGGAACAATTGGCGATGGAAGCACCTCGGAAGGTCACTTTTTTGAGACGATGAATGCCGCGGGAGTTCTACAAATTCCGATGGCTGTATCGGTGTGGGACGATGGGTATGCGATTTCAACACCAAAAAAGATTCAAACCATAAAAGAGTCGATTTCCAAAACACTTAAGGGGTTTGAGAAAGGGGCAAAAGATAAAACCGGTATTTTAATTTATACGGGCAAGGGGTGGGACTATCCAGGCCTTTGTCAGATGTACGCCGAAGGGATTGCAAAATGTCGTGAGCAGCATGTGCCAGTACTCTTTCATATTGAGGAGGTTACACAACCTTACGGGCACTCTACGTCGGGTTCGCACGAGCGTTACAAAAGTGCGGAGCGCCTTAAGTGGGAGAATGATTTTGACTGCATCACGTTGATGCGCAAATGGATGATTTCGAGCGGATTAGCTACCGACAAGGAGCTAGATGCGGTGGAGGAGAGCGCTGTAAAAGAGGTAAAAGAGTCGCGAAACCGAGTGTTTAAGTCGTTTTACAAAGCGCTTGAAGAGGAGAGAACATCACTTTTGAATATTATATCAAAGAAAAGCTGCATCTGTAGCGATTTTAAAGAGGCTAAAATTGCAGAATATACCCTAGAGCTTAAAAATGAGCTAACACTTACTCGTAGAGCTATCTTAGGAACAGCGCGTAAGGTACTTCGCCATATTTGCACAGGTTGCGATGGACGAGGCGAAATGCGAGCCGAACTACGTGAGTGGGTGGAGGAGTATTTACGTCAAAATCATATCAATTATAGCGATAGACTCTACTCGGAAGATGATGCGGCGGCTATAAAAGTGGCGGAAATTAAGCCTACCTACGACGAAGGTTGCGAGCAGGTGCCAGGGCGTGAGATCTTACGCGATAATTACGACTATCTTTTCGGCAACTATCCAAAACTGGTGATGTTTGGCGAAGATGCGGGAAAATTAGGTGGTGTAAATCAAACACTTGAAGGTATTCAGGAAAAATATGGCGATTTAAGACTAAGAGATACGGGCATTAGAGAAACTACCATTTTAGGAAAGGGTATTGGCTTGGCATTGAGAGGTTTACGCCCAATTGCTGAGATTCAATATTTCGATTATCTCTTATATGCGTTGCAAACCATTTCAGACGATTTGGCAACGACACGCTATCGCACCAAGGGTGGACAAAAAGCGCCAGTTATCATAAGTACACGTGGCCACCGATTGGAAGGCATTTGGCATTCGGGCTCACCTTTAAGCATGGTAATAAACTCAATACGAGGCGTTTATGTATGTGTGCCAAGAGACATGACCCGTGCAGCCGGTTTTTATAACACGCTGTTAAAAGCAGACGACCCCGCTTTGGTTATTGAACCACTAAACGGCTATCGTATTCGCGAACCACGACCAAATAATATTGGCGAATTCACAGTACCACTAGGTATTCCAGAGATAATTCATGCTGGTAATCATGTAACCTTAGTAACGTATGGTTCGTGCGTACGCATTGCGCAAGAGGCCATTGTTCAACTATCAGAGGTTGGCATTTCGGTAGAACTTATTGATGTACAGACGCTTTTACCTTTCGATATCAACAAAATCATTCTCGAATCTGTTAAGAAAACTAACAGAGTGGTATTTTTTGATGAGGATGTTCCTGGGGGAGCTACTGCTTTTATGCTTCAAAAAGTAGTTGAAGAGCATGGAGCATTTCAATATCTCGATGCTGCGCCACTAACCATTACGGGTAAAGATCACCGTCCAGCCTATGGAACCGATGGCGATTATTTCTCAAATCCGAGTGCCGAAGATGTTTTTGAAAAGATATATGCCCTAATGGCCGAGAGTTTTCCAAAACAGTTTCCGGCCATCTATTAATAATATCTTGAGAACCTATAAACTGAGAGATGAACAATATTAAAGAGATTAATTTTAAAAACTTTAAGTGGATAGATATTACCAACCCACAATTTGAACAACTCTCGGTTATTGCAGATACCTACAAGCTTGATATCTTTCAAATAAAGGATAGCTTACAGCATGGTCACCTTCCAAAATTCGAACGAGGCAACAGCTATAACTTTATGATTTTGAGAGCATTTGTGGCGGCCGAAAATGATAAATCGGCAACTATTGGCGAGGTAACTAACAAAATTGCCTTCTTTTATAACGAAATGGGACTAATTACCATTCATAGAGCCCATTTTGATTTTTTAGAGATCAAAGAGACTGATTTTGATAAACCTACCAATCTGATGCTTAATATTATAACTCGCATCATTCATAGTTTTGAGGCGCCATCTATGCGCCACTCAACAAAGATTGATGATGTTGAGAAGACTCTTTTTCTCAAAGGATTTACAAAAATATCTATCAAAGATCTCTATTTTCAAAAATCTCAAAGTAGGATTGCAAAAAAGCTACTTCAAATCATGAACGAGGTAATTGGCAAATTAGAGGTTGACAAGGAGTCGGCCACCGAGTTGCAAGACATTAAAGATAAGCTTATTAACCTCATCTTAATAAACGATGAAGTATCTGAAGATGCCAATAACTTAATGAACTCTTACCACTCTATGGCGGCATCGCACACCAATGATGTAATGAAAGTGTTAACGGCCTATTCGATCTTCTTTCTACCTCTTACCTTTATTGTAGGAGTTTATGGTATGAATTTCGATTTCATGCCAGAGCTACGTTGGAAGTATGGCTATGCCTATGTATGGGGTATAATGACAGTTATAACTCTCTTTATCTTGTGGAAATTTAGAAGATCTCGAATCTTATAACACATCTCTCTTAAAATCAACTTATTAACCTAATTGGTTTGTGATTATCGTCGATAGCTGCAAAGGTAAAAATGGCGTTAACGGCTTTTATGCGCCCCTCCGTGAACATCTCTTCTACAAAAATCTCTACCAAAATCTCAATCTTAAAGCGACTAACAGAGACTACTTTACCTATTATTTCGGCAATATTTCCCGATTTAATAGCATTCTTAAACTGCATCTTATCTGTTGATATGGTTACAAGTTTTTTTCGAGTGTAACGAGTTGCGGTTATATAAGCCACTTCATCCATCCATTGCATAGCTGTTCCACCAAAAAGTGTGTCATGGGCATTGAGCGTATTCGGGAAAACCACCTTAAATTGTCGAGTAACCGACTCATCATATTTTTTATCTGCATCCATCTGTAAACTAATTAGTTGATCAAACCATATAGAACGTGCGTTCAAAATATTTTACAAATATATGATAAAAAACTTTTATTTTGAACGCACGTTCATTATATTTGTGAAAAATATAACGGTTATGAAAACGTCAATCTTGGTTAAATTGCTCTTCATCTTTCCAATTATTCTTATAGCAGACTATATTCTTATGGCAATAATTGGCTCTACAGCCTGCCTCTTTGGATGTGGCGATAGTTTTTATTGCGGTGCGTATTGCATTATAGGAAAGATAGTTTTAGGTTTGTCGGCACTCTATTTTGGATATCTAATCTATCCAGATATTGCTACACTCTATAAAAATCATAAAAATGCCGCGACCGCAGAAAAGTAGAAAAATTTGTAATCCGCCAAAAATGAGCGGCTTCAAGCCGTTTGGTATTGCCTTATGCGACGTTGAGAGCGTTAAATTAACGCTTGAAGAGTACGAAAGCATAAAACTCGTTAATTATGAGATGCTTCCGCAAGAACAAGCCGCTGAACAGATGAATGTTTCGCGACCAACGTTTACGCGCATCTACAACAAAGCTCTGAAAAATATCGCCAAAGCCTTTGTTGAAGGGAAAGCGATTGTAATTGAAGGCGGTAGTTATGAGCTTGAAAATGAGTGGTATAAATGTCGGAAATGCTATAAATTAATAGAGGGACTTGAAAACCACACAAAGTGCAGTAATTGTACACTTTATGGCAAAGATGAACTGATTAACATCAATCAACTGTCGGACGATAAAAAATGAATTGGAACTAGATTATGAGAGTTGTTACATTAGTCGAAAATAGTACTAACAATGAAACCCTTAGAGCAGAGCATGGCTTGTCGTTCTACATCGAAACGCCTCATCATAAAATAATTTTCGATACTGGCACCACAAAGTCCTTCATCGAAAATGGAAGAATACTAAATATAAATTTCGAAGAGGTTGATTTAATCATTATTTCACACGCCCATTACGACCACACTGGCGGACTTTGCAAGCTCTTAAAAATCAATAAAACAGCAAAAGTTATATTGAAACGTGAGATCTTTAACAACCAATATTTTTCGTTTAGAAATGAGTTAAAAAGCATAGGATTTCCCGCTGAACTACATCTTTATAAAAACCGATTTATCTACGCAGATGAGGTTATTGAACCTATTGATGAAATTCACATCATATCTAATATAAAAATAACTCACCCTACTCCTAAAGGAAATGGGCTACTCCATAAAATTGATGGCACTTCATTAATTGAAGATGATTTTAAACATGAGCTAATAATGGCCGTTGAAACACCTAACGGACTCGTACTTTTTAGCGGCTGCGCTCATAATGGAATCGTCAATTTCATTGAAACAACACAAAATAGGCTGCCGAATAACCCAATTACCGATGTTATTGGAGGGTTTCATTTGATTGATAAAAATGAGTTTGTAACCACCGAAACCAACAAGGAGCTTCTTGAAATTGCAAACCAACTCAACAACTACCAATCAATCAACCACTACATTACAGGTCATTGCACTGGCAACGAGGCCTATAGCACACTTAAAACAGTTCTAAACGGCAAATTAGAACACCTTGCCACAGGTATGGAAATTAATATATAACAACTAAATATAAACAAGATGAAAATTGCAGTTCCAGTTACCGCAGATTACCAAATCGACTCTCATTTTGGTCATTGCGAAGCCTATTATCTATTTACTATCTCAAACACCAATGAGATTCAAGATGTAACCACACTAGCATCTGAGCCTGGATGTGGATGTAAGTCAAACATTTCAAACACCTTAGCTAAAAATGGTGTAACTATTATGTTGGCAGGCGGCATTGGTAATGGTGCGATAAATGTATTAAACAGGGCAGGCATTGAGGTGGTAAGAGGCTGCTCGGGAAATGCTGTAGAGGTTGTAAAGCAGTATGTAGCTGGCACATTAACCGATAGTGGCGAAAGTTGCAACCACACGCACGAAGATGGCCATGTGTGCAGTCATTAAATAATAATTTCTATAATTATATGGTAAAAATTAAATTATTGTGCGAGAAGTGTCTTTGGCAAGGAACACCCGAGGAGGTGGAATTTTACCTAGTTGATACATGTACTAGCACAGAAAAGGTTGAGATGTGCCCTAAATGCGGTAGTTTAGATATTATTATGGTTAAAGATACACCCTCTACAGATAAATAATCGCAAATTGAGCGCACCACCGAACAAAGATTGATTATACTTGTTCTTTGAAAAAGTGTACAAGCTAATGATTTCACAAATACAAAAAATCATATCTCTATTGATGGTGTTAGGACTCCTAACGCCATCAATCGTTAAGCTTGAACACGAACACGATGACTTTGTCTGCAAAGCCACCACCGAAAAACATCTGCACACCTATCATGAAAAGTGTGATGTATGTAACTTCGAATTCTCCCTATTTTCTGAAGCGCACCCCTATCAACTAGTAACAAAAACCGAGTACACATCTAACTACTACAGCCCTTTTAACCATGCGTTTATAAGTAGTAACTTCATCTATTCATTCTGTTTACGTGGTCCTCCAGCAGGAGCAAATTCAATCTAAATTTTTGTATTAGATCATTTGTAACATATAAACATATTATAATGAATAGATTTTTCATTGTATGTGTCGTGCTATTGGCTTGCCATATACTCAATGCACAAAATAGTGTAAAAGGATTTGTTAAGAATCAAGATAACCAACCTCTCGAAGGGGCTCTTGTCTTCATGCCCGAGATTAACAAAAGCTCTATCACCGATAAAAATGGCCACTACGAACTCCAAAATTTGCCGAATGGCAAAATTAGAGTTCAATTTACTTATCTTGGACATACATCTATTGTAGAGACGATACAATTAAATGGTGCTGAGATAAAATTAGATACCAAACTTAACACAACCTCTATCGAGACCGAAGAAATCGTGGTAACAAGTGGATATCACGCTACACAACACGAAAATGCGGTAAAGATTGATGTATTAAAATTGGATATTCATAAAAACAGGGCAACACCCAATTTCAGCGAGATGCTGACAAAAATCCCTGGGGTTGATATGATTTCAAAAGGAAGCGGCGTTTCAAAGCCCGTAATCAGAGGGCTTTCAATGAACGATATCTTAATCCTTAATAACGGTGTTCGCTTTGAAAATTATCAATATTCAAGCCACCATCCTCTGGGCATTGATGAGTTTGGTGTTTCGGAGGTAGAAATTATTAAAGGGCCTGCTTCCCTACTCTATGGCTCTGATGCGATTGGGGGCGTTATTAATTTCATTAAAGAGAAGCCTGCATTGGCAAATAGTGTTGAGGGCGACTACAATCTTCAGCTCTTCTCAAATACACTGGGTGTAGCCAATAATTTAGGCGTGAAGGCAGCTTCAAACAAACTCTTTGGCGGTGTGCGAATAGGGCAAAAATCAAATGCCGATTTTCTTCAGGGGGGCGGCGAGTACGCTCCAAACTCTCGTTTTAATGAGTACTCTTTAAAAACGAACATGGCATATAGCGATAAAATTGGAATTTTTAAATTGTACTACGACTACAACAAACAAAATTTAGGTTTGGTAGAGGAGGAGGCTATTGAGGAGATCACAACTCGAGACCGCTCAAACGAAATCTTCTATCAGCAACTTAACACTCATTTGCTCTCTTCGCAAAATCGATTCTACCTAGGCGTAATGAAACTCGATGTTAATTCGGCCTATCAAAATACCGAATTAATCCACTTTGGCGAGGCAAATCAATACGAGATTCAGATGAAGCTGGCAACGCTCACCTATGAAACGAAGCTCTATCTGCCATCTAATAAAAACTCGGAATACATTATCGGATTTCAGGGCTCTAATCAATTAAACACCAATTTAAATAATAGAGAGACCATTTTGTTGCCAAACGCCACCACGAATAACTATTCGGGATTCGTGCTCTTGCAAAACACGTTGTTTCAAAAACTCAAGCTCCAGGCAGGTGCTAGATATGACAATAAAACTATCACAACTGAGACTGTTGGATCATTAGCTGATTTAAGTAGCTACAGAGCAGCTCTAAATAAAAACTATGGGAGTTTTAGTGGCTCATTTGGTGCCACTTACGCATTATCAACTGAGCTATTGCTAAGGGGTAATATTGCATCCGCCTACCGCACACCTAATATTGCCGAACTCACCTCAAACGGCCAGCACGAAACGCGTTATGAGATCGGTAACGAACATCTTATCCCCGAAAAATCATTCGAAACAGATTTGAGTATGCACTACCACCGTAATAGCTTTACTATCGACTTAGCAGGTTATTACAACGTAATTAATGACTACATCTTCATCTCGCCAACAGGAGAATCTACAACCGATGGAGTTGATATTTACAGATACAAACAAAACAATTCTGCACTATATGGCGGCGAGGTGGGACTCCACATTCATCCAGCATCTCTGAAATGGTTGCACTTTGAAACAACTTATGCTTCAGTTATTGGTAAACAAGAGGATGGGAACTACCTTCCCTTTATTTCTGCGCACAAACTAAATTTTGAATTAAGAGGCGAAAAAGAGGATCTACTCCTATTTCAGAATGCGTTTGCAACAATAAATTCAACTACAGCATTCGACCAAAACAGAGCCGCTCCCGATGAAACCGCAACTAGTGGATACACGCTATTTGATATTGCCATTGGTGGAAATTTAGCGTTTGGGAGACAATCCATCGCAATAAGTCTAAGTGCCAATAATATTTTCGACAAGAGGTACATTGACCATCTCTCCACATTGAAGGAGGTAAATCTTTTCAATCCAGGCCGTAATATTACCCTTTCTTTAAAAGTTCCATTTGGAGTTAAAGTAAGGTAATAAATCAAAAGGGCTGTTTGATTATGTCAGACAGCCCTTTTGATTAAATGATTTGAGCGAGTAAAATCTTCTGATTGATAAAATATAGAGTTAGAATCCTATATATTTACAGGAACGTTAACCCGATTTTTCTGTTTAGTCCTTTTTCGAAAATACGAATCAAGGTAGAGAGTTGAATGTTTCCTTTTGCATTCTCAATTTTAGAAATGTAACTCTTTTTAGTTCCTGCTTTAACTGCTAACTCTTCTTGTGTGAGGTTAGCATTCTTCCTAGCTTCTCTAAGCATCTCGCTAACAATAAACATCTGGGCTTTTTCTTCATATTCACTACGAGAATCAGTACCAATTACTCCATGCTCTCTCTCTATAAGCTCATCAAATGATGAAATATCTTTATAATCAATCATGACTTATATATTTTAGATTCAAAATATTCAGTTTTTAAACGCATTGCCTTTTCTATCTCTTTTTTTGGTGTCTTATCAGTTTTCTTTTGGAAAGCATTAAATAAAACAATTAGTTTGCCCTGATCAAAACAGCAAAATATTCTATAAATATTTGATTGGTATTCAATTCTCACTTCGAAAAGTCCGTCGTACCCAGCCATTGGAGCAAAAAATTTCTCAGGAATATTGTCAACCTGCTTAATCAATTCAAGTGTAAACTTAAATTTATCTTTGACCTTAGGTGCTAAATCCTTATAAAAATCTATAAAATGGTTTTTGTAAAAAACAATCTGTCTGGGCATAGCTTAAAGTTATCTTCAAAGATAACAAATTGATAATTGCAATCAAAATTTGTGTCGTAATTTGTTAATAAAGCCCCAATCCTCTACAACACCTCCATCAATTCCGATATTCGCTTTATTTCATAGGTCGGTTTCTTCTCTACCGTGTCGTTCTTGGGATTATAAAAAACTTGGTCAATACCAAAATTCATGGCACCTAAAATATCTGCTTCGTAATTATCGCCAATAACCAACGACTCCTTTTTGCGTGCATTACAACTCTTTAACGCGTAGGCAAAATAGTCGCGGTGGGGCTTTTTACTTCCCACATTTTCGGAGGTAAATATCTTTGTAAAATAGTCCATAATTGAGCTACTCTCCATCTTTTGAAGCTGCATCTTTTGATAACCATTTGTAACAATATAAAGCAAATAGCCACGACTTTTGAGATAATCTAACAACTCGCGACTTCCTTCAATTAAATGGCTTTTTTGAGGACAGTGATGAAGAAAATAATCACTAATCTCCTCAATAAAGTGCGTTTCTGATGCTATTGACGGTAACGCTTTACTAAATCGAGAGCTATTCAACTCCTCCTTCTTAATTTTGTTCTCTCTAAAAAGAGCCCACATCTCCTCGTTAATTCTAAAGAAATCATCGCAAAAAATCTTTACATCTGGCTGATATCGAGACAAATCAAAATGATGATAGATCTCTACCAGAGTTTCTCCCGCATTGCGTTCGTAATCCCATAATGTATGGTCAAGATCAAAAAATAGATGATGATATCTCTTTAATGCCATAAAAAACTTAAAAACAGATCAATTAAACTCTTGCCAACTGTTCAAAACTCCATCTTCTAGATAAAGATATCTGCTATCATAAATCCACTGCTCGCGCACACCGTCAGAATAAGTGCTTTTATTTATACGTTTCGGTGATCCTATACTCTCCCTGATCATTAAAGAATTCATTCCCAACCATATTTCGCCATTAAGAATTCGAATTGCATCATAACTATTAAACATTTTCTTCAACTCAATCAATCGCTCTTCTTTAAGTCTATTACGTATAACCTCATCCTGTATTTTCTCGTTCTTTACCTGGACTTTGCGTTGAGAAATGTAACTGATCTGTTCATCACATTCTTCTATTTGAGAAGAATATGATAAGAGTAACCTAAGACTATCAATACTTGAATTAGATTTTGTACAAATAGATTTATATTTTTCAACATCCTTTATCCTATCGTCTAAATAGGCATAAAAAACAAATCCTTTTATATCATTAAAGTCTATCTGGTAAAAATCATTGTAAAAATTCAAAATTCTAAATTCTGATTTCACCGGTATCCTTATGATCTCTCTGCCCTTTACCATATCAGGTTTATCTATAACAGATATGATTCTTTTTGCCTTTATTGAAAATGATTCATTATACAACTCTCTATTAATATATGCGACTTTAGCAAGTATAATAGTTGAATCATAAATTCTCAATCCAAGTTTACCAGCAAGCTTTTCTCTTTCTTTTAAGAGTTTTATTTTTTTAGAACTTAGCCTTAAACTATCTTGTGCAGAAGCAAAAAAAGAAACTGTAAAGAATAAAATAATAAATAATAATTTCATAAATTATTTTAAAACGTAAGTAGCCAAAACCTTATGCACATCATAAACATTAACCGATTTATTAAACTGCTTAGTAACACTCGGTTGTAGCTCACTCGAAATCCAAATTTTAAGCTCAGCCTCTAAATCAAATACGCCTGCAGTTTCAATGCTAAAGCGCGATATGCTCTTATAACTGATTGATTTATACTCTATCTTACTCCCCGTTAAGCCTTGCTTCTCAACCAAGATCAATCGTTTTGTTGTAAAGATAAATACATCTCGAATAAGCTTAAAACCAAGCTCAATCTCTTCGCCATCAACCAACAGCTTTTCATACTCTTTCTGTAGCTCTTCTTGACTTACAGCACCTGCATTACCTAGTAATGCCGAAAATAGGCCCATTGCAACAATATTAAATAATTTGTATCTATAAAAACTGTTATTTGGATGCTTCCTCTTTTGCTCTGGCAAAGATATAAACACCAAGTATTTCGGAGTCCGAAGCGGTCAACTTTGCCTTTTTACTCATCCTAGGTAATATTTTATTCCACTCTGCCTTCGTATATTTCTCAGGTGGATCTATTGAGTGACATTTAGTGCAACTCGAACTGTAAATTGCTTGTCCTTTGGCTAAGTGCTCGATAGAGGTACCGCTCTTTTGAGCATCGCTATCTGTAGGAGTATAAGCTACATAAATTGTTTTGCTACACGCTGCAATAACCGCAATGGTTACTAGGGCAAATGCTAAAAACTTCGAAAATTTTCTCATAACACAATTTTAGGATTAAACATATCTAAAGATATGAAAACAAATAAAATAGCGTATGGTTAAAAATGAAAAAATTGACATTAAAACAAAAAAAGGAGCTTCATTTTCATGAAACTCCTTTTCGCGGATAGAGGGGGATTCGAACCCCCGGTACAGTTACCCGTACGTCAGTTTAGCAAACTGGTGGTTTCAGCCACTCACCCATCTATCCTTTCCCGTTGGATCTATGCCCAATTGCGGTGCAAAGATACCATTTCAACTTATATTATCAAATATTTGCACAACAAAAACAAAACTTTTTTCAACTAATTCGAGCGCCCTTCAATCGTTACGGAGAGCGAACGCTCAACTAGGAGATTTTTAACCAACTCAAGGGTTTCAAATGCCCCAATTAAAACTCCGCACTTACCATTGTAGTGAGTTATCATAGCGCACTGTTCGGCTTGCACCGAGTCGTGATCACAAAATGTAATGAGTTGCTCAATTACATAATCAAAACTATTTACATCGTCGTTATGTAAAACTAACACCCAATTGTCAGAACTCGTCTCTTTTGAGATCTCAAATTCACTATTCTTTTTAGAAACCAACATATCTTAATAATCTATTTTTCAATACTTTTTGCTTTACTTAAATCAATCTGAACGCCATCTAAAAATGCAACCAAAAAAGCGCTCGGAAACCCGGCCTCTTTAACGCTTGCAATATGACTAACTGCTTCATCGGAACTCTTATAATTTCCCGAAAAATACTTCACCACATCTTTTCCTTCAACTGGTTCGTATGTAACATCATCTAACTGCGAAAGAAGATCTTGAGATGGTCGATTACGAAAAACACCAATCTGTATCTTATACACCAATCCTGACGAAGAAACCGTTTTATCTTTCGGTTGGGGTGATGTTGGAGCAGAAAATGTAGGCGTTACTTTTGTTTCAACTGGTGTAGATGCCTTAACAACTACGGTACTAGCACTGTTGTTACCGCCTCGTCCTTTTGAGGCATACTCAAACAAAAGCTTATCTTGTATATCAACAGCAGTCTTCTTCAAGCTAATAACCTTCTCTATTTGCGCAGAAGCTAATGCTGCGTCACTGCTATACATACTCGCACCTTCGCGATAATATCCATTTGCTTTTCCTGACTCATCAGCAAAATAACGTCCTCTCTCTGCACTAATTTGCGGAAGAATCTCCCCTAATTTTAGGCTATAAACGTTATACTTCTCATCAAGAGATAAAAGAAGATATCTTAATGAAACCTCTTTCATCTTCTTACTATCTGCAAGCAACTGTTCAGTAGTGTTTTCTTGATTCAAATCTTTTTCTGATTTAAACTTCATCTCTGACGCCGAAGTAGAATGCGCAGCTTTATCCAATAACGAACTCGACTCTAATGTCAAAATGCTGCCCCATACATATAACGAATCGGCCTGCATTAGCTTATCAATATCTATATCATCAAAAAGATTCTTATACATAGACTCGTAGGTCTTTGCTCGCTTTTCAAAAGCCTCTTCTGAATAAAACTGATACTTTTCGGGATTTAATTCAATATCATCTTCTAAATTAAACATATTGGGTTGCGATATTTTGCCAGCTTTATAGTTCCCACTTCCGGCAATTTCTCGAAGTGCCTCAACTTCTAATCTACGCGCAATAAAATAGTTCTCTTCAATGGTTTCATCATAACCATAAAGCTCCTTCTCCATTTTCAAAATATCCACTACTACTTTATCGCGCAGCTGAGCATCATCGGTCATTTGAAACAGCGCTCTCTTTTCACGCATTTTACTATTTAAGCTATCTCTTTTCGACACATTGCTAAAGCCAGTTTTAAAATACTTTAAAGCATCGGCGCTTTTAAACTGATCATAATTCACATAAGTTAATGTGTCATTCACTTCAAACTTAAATTTATTGGCATTACGCGACTTTGCCATCTCAGACTGGTAAGTAAACTCCCCTTTTCTTTGCGCATTCTCAATAGCAACGGTTGATACAGCAAGTTGCGAAATAGCTTTCACATCGCGAATATCGGCAACACTACTCTTTGGTGTCATTTGATTCCAGTTCACCTTATAAACCATCATTACATCACCCGTTGTTTCCCTATTTGAGGCAAACCAAGTTGATCCTCCAAAATCGTCGGTTACAAACAAGAGGTCATCGTCAGGAGAATTGAATGGGATACCCATATTTACTGGATCCGTATATGTCTTTGTCGCATCATTATACTCCGTTCTGTAAATATCAAAACGACCAAAGCCTCCAGGTTTATTTGAAGCAAAATAGAGGGTAAAACCATTTGATGCCATAAACGGATAAGCCTCATCAAAAGCAGTGTTAACATTGGCTGGCAATGCATCATTATCACTCCAACCATCTAATAACTTAACCATTTTGTATAAATCCTGCCCTCGCGAACCTACAGTATAAAGAGAGAAGTAGGCTTCGTCCTGACGTTGAGTCATATACATAATTCCATTAGGATCGACACCCGACTGAAAAAAATCGCTATTCTTTAATAGATAGCCTGCATCACGTGAGGGAGAATAAAGCTTTAATAGCGATTTTATACTAATTGTATCTTTATCTTCAACCGTAATTGCGTAATACTTAGATGTATTTAAGATTCCAAAATCGCACTCCTGAATATATTTTGTCGTGTTTGAGACGCGAACATCCCCAAGTGAGGCAACTTTCTTAAACTGCAAATAGCTCTTTTTTGCCTCAACAAACTCATAGGTCAAATGAAGTGCACGCCCTAAATAAAAGTGGACATCTTTATGCGCTCCACTCAATGCAGCAAAACGAAGTCGCTTAATAGCCTCTGAATAATCATCTTTCGTAAGAACAAGCGTTACCCCATAATAGTAATTATAGAGCGGATTACGAGAGTATTTATCGAGCAACGATTTGTAGGCTACTTTGGCTTTCTCGTAGTTCCCTGCATCAAAATAATCGCTTGCAACTTTGGGCGAAACCTCCTGCGCATGGCTATTTGAAAGACCAATTGCAAAAACCCCCATTAGCAAGAGAAAAAAATACTTCATCATACAATTTGAATAAAAAGTTCAAAAGTGAGTAACTACAAAAAAGCAAAAAATAAATTAAGTTATAAAACTAATAAAACTATTTGAATTTCAAAGAGCAGAGAAATGAACTTTATGCAATTTAAAAAGTTAGTGTTGATATGTTAATAAGTTGTATCATAATATATCAATTCATAGTTCTTTATCTTATATATTTGCACATTAAATTTCTGAAAATGACACATTTAAAAACAGGCGACAAAGCTCCGCTAATTTGCACCGAAACCTTTGACAACAAATCTTTTACACTCGAGACTTTAAAGGGCAAGAAGATTGTTCTCTATTTTTATCCAAAAGACAATACACCTGGCTGTACTGCACAAGCATGCAATCTAAATGAGAATCTTGAGTATCTCCAAAAACAGGGTTATGAAGTTGTTGGCGTTAGTCCCGACAGTGCATCATCTCATCAAAAGTTTATTGAGAAATATGGTTTAAAGTTTACTCTCTTGTTAGATGAAGATAAGAAAATAGCTAATGATTATGGCGTTTGGGGCGAGAAGAAAAATTATGGCAAGGTCTATTTTGGAATTCATCGCACGACGTTTATAATTAATGAAGACGGAATTATTGAAAATATCATCGAAAAAGTGGACACGAAGAACCACACCGCTCAAATAGTAAAATAGTTAGAACTACATAACAAACAATTTATGGCAGAAGCAGAAAACAGTCAAATGAAAGAGAAGTTGAAAGCACTTCAACTCACAATGGATAAAATAGATAAAACCTACGGAAAAGGAACCATCATGCGCATGGGAGATCAGGCTGTAGAGAGTGTTCCTGTAATTCCATCTGGTTCTCTCACACTCGACATCGCGCTCGGAGTGGGAGGTTACCCTAAAGGTCGTGTTATTGAGATTTTTGGTCCAGAATCGTCAGGTAAAACAACTTTAGCCATTCATGCAATTGCCGAAGTTCAAAAAGCAGGTGGTATTGCTGCATTCATTGATGCAGAACATGCTTTTGATCGCTTTTATGCTGAAAAGCTAGGGGTAGATGTTGAAAATCTGCTTATCTCTCAACCAGACGACGGCGAACAAGCCCTTGAAGTTGCCGATCAATTAATCAGATCTTCGGCCATCGACATTATTGTAATCGACTCTGTGGCAGCACTTACTCCAAAAGCAGAAATCGAAGGCGACATGGGCGAGAATAAAATAGGTTTACAAGCTCGATTAATGTCGCAAGCTCTTCGTAAACTCACTTCAAGCATCAACAAGACTAACACTTGTTGTATGTTTATCAACCAGTTGAGAGAGAAAATTGGGGTAATGTTTGGCAATCCTGAAACAACCACAGGTGGTAACGCATTGAAGTTTTATGCATCTATTCGCCTCGATATCAGAAGGGTAACACAGCTTAAAGATGGCGATGAAGTTATTGGTAGCCACACTCGAGTGAAAGTAGTAAAAAACAAAGTTGCTCCTCCATTCAAAAAGGCTGAGTTCGACATCATGTTTGGCGAGGGAATTTCAAAGGTAGGTGAAGTGATTGACTTAGGTGTTGACTTAAACATCATCAAGAAAAGTGGATCGTGGTTTAGCTACAACGAAACAAAGCTTGGTCAAGGACGCGATGCTGTTAAAGCATTAATTAAGGATAATCCTGAATTAATGAATGAGTTAGAGAAAAAGATTCTTGAAGCATTGGCTATAGCTAAAGCTTAATAATCAAATTATACAAAAAAAGAGAGAGCGACTATTCGATTAGTCGCTCTCTCTTTTTTTATGCTAAAACATCTCTAGTCGAATGTTTGATTTGAATTCGATGATATAGAAATCATCTCCTCATATTGCTCAGCCGTTAAATCTGAATAGTAATAATTTCGCGGATCAACAGGGCTGTTACGCACATGCACTTCATAATGCAAGTGAGGACCGGTTGACTTACCAGTATTACCTACAAAACCAATAATATCGCCACGTTTCACAGCATCTCCCTCTTTAACATTAAAGCCGCTTAAATGCGCATATAAAGTCGTGTAGCCAAATCCATGGTTAATACGAATATTATTACCATAACCGGTGTACTCTTTTCTAATTGAAGCAATAACACCATCGGCCGAAGCATACACATCCGTTCCAATGGGTGCTGTAAAATCCATCCCCTCGTGAAACTTTCGAATTTTATATACAGGATCGATACGCCATCCCCATCCCGAAGCAGTTCGTTTTAAATCGTTATTGGCAATTGGCATAATTGAAGGCGTAACGCGCAAAAGTTCATCTTTACGAACAGCTAAATCAATAATTTCATCAAATGATTTTGACTGCACATAAAGCTGCTTCATAATAATATCAAGCTTTTTAGCTGTCTGAATAGCAATTTTGCTGTTATCCAAATCCTCTAACGACTCATATCTGTTTACACCACCAAAGCCAGCTAGTCTAATGGAATTAGGAATAGAGTCTGTTTGGAAAATAACTCGGTAGATATTCTCATCTCGCTGCTGTACATCGCTCAAAACTTTCTCCACCATATCTAACTTCTTACTCATAATCTCATAGTTGGTAAGAAGTTGAGAATTCTCTCGAGAGAGCTGACGTTCACGGGGACTATCTAATAAATATACGTAAGCAACAAAATAGGCAAATCCAATTACACCCCCCAACAGAAACAGATAGGCTATCTTTGATGAGTAGTATTTAAACCCCGTCTCCAACTTATCATAGCTCAGAGTATCAGGATTATACTTGTATTTAACATTAGCCATAATAAACAATTAAGTGAAACTCTATATTTTCTCGCAAATGAATCTACAAAATTAGAGAAATAATGTAACTTTGCAACGTTTTTGACTAAAAAAACGATTAACTTATTAATTTTCAACATAATGACTGCAAAGGAAATCAGACAAAGCTTCTTGGATTTTTTTGAATCAAAACAGCATAAGATTGTGCCATCAGCACCTATGGTTGTTAAAAACGACCCAACCCTGATGTTTACAAATGCCGGAATGAACCAGTTTAAGGATATCTTTTTAGGTAACTCGCCAGTTAAATATCCAAGAATTGCCAATTCACAGAAGTGTTTGCGCGTTTCTGGAAAGCACAATGATCTTGAAGAGGTGGGACACGATACTTATCACCACACCATGTTTGAGATGCTTGGCAACTGGTCGTTTGGAGACTATTTCAAACAAGAAGCAATTGATTGGGCTTGGGAATATTTAACCGAGGTGTTGAAAATTGACAAAACAAAACTCTATGCATCTGTTTTTGAAGGATCTAAAGAGGATGGTTTGGAGAAAGACGAAGAGGCCTATCAATATTGGCTGAAACATCTGCCTGCAAGACGCATTATTAACGGAAACAAAAAAGATAATTTCTGGGAGATGGGTGAAACCGGCCCTTGTGGTCCTTGCTCAGAAATTCATATAGACCTTCGTAGCGATGAAGAGATTGCTGCAAAAGATGGTGCTTCGCTTGTAAATGCGGATCATCCCGAGGTTATTGAAATCTGGAACAACGTTTTCATGCAATACAATCGCAAAGCAGATGGTTCATTAGAGCTTCTCCCAGCAAAGCATGTTGACACAGGTATGGGCTTTGAACGATTAACACGTGTTATTCAAAAAGTTAAGTCGAACTACGATACCGACATTTTTCAACCTATCATTAAGGAGATATCAAAACTTTCAAACATCCCTTACGGCAAATCAAACGAACAAGATATTGCAATGCGTGTGGTTGCCGATCATCTTCGAACCATCTCATTTGCCATTACCGACGGACAACTCCCGTCAAACAATAAGGCTGGTTATGTTATTCGTAGAATTTTACGTCGTGCCGTACGTTACAGCTATACCTTTTTAAACCAAAAACAATCTTTCATCTACCGTTTAATTCCAGCCTTAATTGATTCAATGGGCGTTGCCTATCCTGAACTAATTAGCCAAAGAGAGCTGGTAATGAAGGTAATAAAAGAGGAAGAAGAGTCCTTCTTACGCACCCTTTCGACAGGTATTAGTTTACTAGAAAAAATTATTGCGGAAAATCGCTCAAAATCATATAACATCGTTTCGGGTAAAGTAGCCTTTGAATTGTACGATACATTCGGATTTCCTTTAGATTTAACAGAACTCATCTTAAAAGAGAATGAAATGCTTGTTAACAAAGAGGAGTTTGATGTAGAGATGTCTAATCAGAAACAACGTGCTCGAAATGCTGGGGCTGTTGAAACTGGCGACTGGATTGTATTGCAACAAGATGATGTTGAGGAGTTTATAGGATATGATCGTTTAGAGACAGAGGTTGTTATTACACGATATCGTAAAGTTATAGCAAAGGGTGCTGAACTGTTTCAGTTGGTATTTAACATAACACCATTTTATGCAGAGAGCGGAGGTCAGGTAGGCGATATCGGCACTATCTCAAATGCTAATGAAACGGTGAATATCATCAACACAAAAAAAGAGAACAACTTAATTATTCATATTACGGATAAACTACCTGAGCAACTTTCAGCCACATTTATCGCTAGAGTTGATGAAGATAGCCGTAATCAAATAGCATCACATCACTCGGCTACTCACCTTATTCACCAAGCTTTGAGAGAAGTTTTGGGTAACCATGTTGAGCAAAAAGGCTCTTTAGTAACAGCAGATTATCTACGTTTCGACTTCTCTCATTTTCAAAAAGTGACTGACAGCGAGATTCTGCAAGTGGAAAAACTTGTGAACAAACGTATTCGTAAAAACTACTCTCTTCAGGAGATGCGAAACACGCCAGTTAAAGAGGCTGAGGCAATGGGTGCCATGGCGCTTTTTGGTGAGAAATATGGCGAAGTTGTAAGAGTTATCAAATTTAACGATTCGGTTGAACTTTGTGGCGGAACGCATGTTAAAGCAACAGGAGAGATCGGATTTGTTAAAATATTTGGCGAATCATCAGTAGCTGCGGGTGTTAGACGCATCGAAGCTGTGAGCGGCGAAAAAGCTGAAGGATTAGTAAATGAAAACTTTACTATTTTAAAAGAGGTTCATAAAGCACTGAAAAATCCTCAAAACATACAACGAAACATTGAGGAGATGATGGCTACAAATAGCTCACTCCAAAAAGAGGTTGAAAATGTTACTAAATTCGTTTTAGGAGTTGAAAAACGAGATTTAATTGATGGTGCAAAATCACACAATGATATAAAAATCGTTAAAGGCATTATCACTCGCCCAGTTCTAACTGGTTCTCTAAAAGATCTAGCATTTCAAATAAAAGCTGAAAGCGACAATATCGTTGTTATACTAGGCTCAATTCATAATGGTGCTCCACAACTCGCACTTGGATGTTCTGATAATTTAAAATCAAAAGGATTTAATGCCGTGGAATTAATTCGTGAGGCAGGAAAACTTATTAATGGTGGCGGTGGTGGGCAACCAACATTTGCTACAGCAGGGGGTAAACTTCCTGAAAAATTAGATATTGCTCTCGAAAAGATTTTCGATGATGTAAAGAGCAAGTTTTAATATCCAATATTCTAGCATATTTAAGGGTGATAATTAAAAGATTATCACCCTTTTGCTTTAAAAAAAGTAAGATAATAAAACCCGTTAAAAAAATATTTCTTACTTTTGGATTATTATACGCTTTTCAGGTTTATAATTTATCTGTGTCTAAACTTTTTTACTATGAAAATAATTGCCCTTTTAACTCTACTTTTCTTTATTTCGATCAACTCAATTGCTTCTGAGAAAACGACCAAAACCACATTGAAGAAAGCTGACACTTATCTCAAGAAAAATAGACCTGAAGATGCAAAAAGAGTTCTAACTGTAGCTTTACAACGAGAACCAGACAATATTGAATTTCTCAACAAACTTGGGCGAATTTGCTACTCGCTAGATGATGGGGAGAGAGAGGCAATACAGTATCTAAGTAAAGCTGTGGAATATTACAACAAGAATAACATTAAGACCAAAGATTCGTTTGAGGCCACCTATTTTTTGGCTCAAGCACTGCATCTTAATGGACAATACGACGAGGCATTAGAGATGCTTTTACTATCGAGAACCGAAGTTCCTATTGAAGAGAAAGCCCTCACTGCCAAAATTGATAAAGAGGTTGCCCAACTGAAAGTAGCTATTACGCTAAAACGTAATCCAAAACAGTTTAATTCATCTAACCTTGGTAAAGTTGTTAATACAAAATTTGAGGAGCACAGTCCAGTTGTAGCGTCGGATGAGTCGTTTCTCATATTCACCTCAACCCGTCCAATCGAAAAGGGATTGAATAAAGATGAGCTTGTTGAGAGCATCTGGGAAACTCGTTGGAATGGGAAAGAGTGGAGCATGCCAAAACCGCTTCCTCAAACGGTTAACGGAGTGGGTCAAAACGCTTCTTGTAGTCTCTCGTTCGATGGCTCAACGCTCTATTTTTACCGAAATCTTGATGGTGAAGGTGATATTTACACTGCAGAGCGCAATGCCAAGGGTGAGTGGTTGAATATTAAAAAACTACCACGTCCAATTAACAGTTTTGCCGATGAAACCCACGCAACCATCTCACCAGAAGGAGATATGCTATTTTTTACAAGTAATCGCGATGGTGGTTTTGGAGGATTGGATATTTACGTTGTGAGAAAATTACCAAATGGACAATGGAGTAAGGCTCAAAATTTAGGGCCTAATATTAACTCAACAGATGATGAAGAGTCACCGTTTTTTCATGCCGATGGAAAAACTCTCTATTTCTCATCAAGAGGGCATGAAAACGGTGGAGCATTTGATATTTTCAAATCGGTGCTAGACGAGAACGACAACTGGAGCGTTCCTGAGAATATTGGCTACCCAATAAATTCACCGGATGATGACGTTTTCTACCAACCAACTGTTGATGAGCAGCGCGTTTACTATGTATCGCACAAAAGCTTAGGTGAGGGTGGTGCCGACTTATATCTACTTGAGTTCCCCGAAACAGATCGTCGATCAATGTCGGTTGTTAGTTGTGTAGCTAATCCTGTTGTCGGTGACTCCATTGTAAATGCTTCGTTAACGGTAACCGACTTAGAAACTCAATTTACTTACGGCACATATAAATGTAATCCATCTAACGGAAAATTTGTAGTGATTATACCTACCGGAAAAAACTTTTTATTCGACTTTGAATATCCAGGGTGTTCAAATATCTATAAAGAGATAAAAGTGGATAAACGTGCTGAATACGTGGCTATTCAACGAGTTATCAATCTTGAATCACTTGATTTCACTCCTAAGAAATAGCTTTAATGATTGAAGCAAATGGCGTAAAGTTACGTGCCGTTGAATTGTCAGATGTTGATTTACTATATGAGTGGGAAAATGACCAGTCACTATTTGCAGTAGGAAATCCAACATCTCCCTACTCAAAATACCAACTCAAAAAGTTTGTTGAAAGTAGTAGTGGAGATCTTTATGAGGATAGACAACTACGATTAATCATCGAAGCACAAATAGATTTGCAATGGCGCGTTGTTGGAATTATTGATGCCTTTGAATTTGATCCATTTCATTTGCGTGCAGGCATTGGAATATTAATCCATAAAAACTTTCAACAAAAGGGATATGCAAGCGAGGCATTAAAAATTTTTAGCCGCTTTTTGTTTTCCAAATGGAATCTTCATCAACTATACGCAACCATCGAAATCACAAATAGTGCTAGTCGGTTGCTCTTTGTCTCAAATGATTTTAAAGAGATTGGAGTAAGAAGAGAGTGGCTTAAAACAGCAAAAGGTTATTTAGATGCTGTTGATTATCAGCTCATCGCTGAGCAATAAGTTCACTGTAACTGAGCATTTTATCTAATACCAAGTAACCATTACGTAGAGGATTGAGTCGCAACACCAAATGATCTAAACCATTGGAAAGCAATAGATACTCAACGTCTAAAGTCAAATTATAACGAGATGCTTGGTCGATGACAGCTTGATTAATTGGCACCGATGGCGCTTTTACCTCTACAATCAGAAGGGGCTTCCCTTCCCTATCGTAAATAACTGCGTCACAACGATGAGATAAGACACCCACTTTAACACTCTTCTCCACGCCAATTAGTCCAGCAGGCACACCATACTTATCAATTAACAGCCGCACAATATGTTGACGCACCCACTCCTCGGGAGTAAGAGCTACAAAACGCTTACGAATAGAGTCAAATATTTGCCTCTTACCACTATCTTCGCGAATATTAAAATCGAATGGAGGTAAATTGAGCTTCATCGATGATTTATATAGAATTTCATTTGCAATAATTAACAAATGAGTTCGTGTTGATATCAGAAAAAGAGTCAAAAATAGTGTATATTGGCTTAATATTATAATAAAGCTGTAGAAATGAAGACAAAAGAGGAGATTGTAGCCAACTGGCTACCGCGATATACAGGTCGGAAATTAGAAGAGTTCACCCCCTACATACTTTTAACCAATTTTGGACACTATCTAGATCTATTTAGCAAATGGCATAATGTTCCAATTGTTGGCGAAGATCTAAATATGCCTAACTGTTCGGCCGAAGGGATTACAATGATAAATTTTGGAATGGGAAGCCCAAATGCCGCAACAATCATGGACTTGTTAAGCGCTATTGAGCCCAAAGCAGTACTCTTTTTAGGCAAATGCGGGGGATTAAAGCAGAAGAATGAGTTAGGCGACCTTATACTCCCTATAGCCGCCATTAGAGCAGAAGGAACCTCCAATGACTACTTTCCTGCCGAAGTACCTGCTCTGCCAGCATTTAGTCTGCAACGAGCTGTATCAACTACCATTCGAGATTTTGGATTAGACTACTGGACAGGAACTGTATTCACCACCAATAAACGTGTGTGGGAATACGATGAACGTTTTAAAAAATATTTAGAAAAAACCAAAGCGATGGCCATTGATATGGAAACGGCGACTATTTTTGTAGTCGGTTTTTTCAACAAGATACCATCTGGAGCACTTTTATTAGTTTCCGACCAACCCATGATTTCATCGGGAATTAAAACCGAAGCAAGTGATAAAAAAGTGACAGAGATGTATGTTGAAAACCATTTAAGAATAGGCATTGCCTCGTTAAAAGAGATTATCAATAACGGAAAATCAGTAAAACATCTTCATTTTGAATAAGATAATAATTTAATAGGGAGCTAAATAGCATGAGTTTTGAAGATATTTTAAAAAGCTTACAACAGAAACAATACAAACCAGTTTATCTTTTAATGGGTGAGGAACCTTACTTTATTGATGTCATAACTGATTATATTGCCAACAATGTTCTTACTGAAGATGAAAAGGCTTTTAATCAAACAGTTGTGTATGGTAAAGATGTTGATTTGACAAATATCTTACTAAATGCCAAACGCTTCCCAATGATGGCACCCTACCAAGTACTCATTGTTAAAGAAGCGCAAAACATCAAAGATTTTGAGCCACTTCAACACTATTTGGCAGCGCCACAACCCTCTACAATACTTGTTTTTGCGCACAAATATAAATCCATAGACGGTCGAAGCTCAATTGGCAAAAAATTAAAAGATTTTGAGTCCAAAGTAGGCACACTTGCTCTTTTAGAATCAAAACCAATTTATGACAACAACCTAAAACCTTGGATACAAGACTTTGTTAAGAGCCAAAACTTAACCATTACCGACAAGGCTGCCAACATGATGGTTGAGGCTATGGGTAATAACCTGTCTGCCGTAGTTAAAGAGGTGGAGAAGATGCGCGTTATATTAGGGTCATCGGCACAAATTACCGAAGATCACGTGGAGAAATATGTAGGCGTTAGTAAAGAGTACAACGCCTTTGAACTTGTGAAGGCTATACAATACCGAGAATCGGCCAAGGTAAACAAAATGGTTTTTGTGATGGGTAAAAACCCTAAGCTCTATCCAATTCAACCAATCATTGCCAATTTGTTCAGCGCATTTGCCAAACTACTCATCTTCCACCAACTGCCCGACAAGTCGGATAATAACGTAAAAACGGCATTAGGAATCTATAATTTCTATCAGCTTCAAGACACCAAACGATTCGCTCAGGGCTATTCGATACAAAAAGCACGACAGTGTATTTCGCTTCTTAGAGAATATGATATGAAATCAAAAGGTTTTGGCAGCGGTTCGGCAGACAGCAATGATCTACTTAAAGAACTAACTTTTAAGATTTTGCATTAAAATAAGACTTTTGATCCAATGCAAAACCCTACAACCCGTTATTGAAGAGTGAAAACCCTTCCAATTTTTTTTGCATGTGCAGACTTAAGCAAAAAATTATTTTGCGGTGCCATGAAATAGATTGTACCTCTATTGCTGGAAAGAGATTGAATAAACTCTTTAAAATTCACCGAAGCGGTATCGACAATTGTTACTGATAAACAATTTGTTTTATTTGGATTCTCAAGAACCGTTGTTTTGGGAATAAAACTTTCGATCGCCTTATGTGCACTTTCTTTATCACCAACAATAATAACTTTTGCCTTTTTAGGAAGTTTATCATTTGGCATTAAATTCCGCAAATTCGATTGAAGATAAGCTCTTGCCATAGCGAAACGAGAAATAACATATAAAGCTGGCTGAAAACAGTAATAAAAAGCCAAATTATGTTTAAAATACTGCGTTGCAAAACGTTTCATGGCATCGTAAAAAACCTTAACATAAAAGGTATTTACCTGTGTACTCTCCCCTTTGAAATGGATAATCGTAACTTCAGGAAAATAGTAATTCAAATATCCCCCAAGCAATATCCGATAAGAGTAGTCGATATCTTCGCCATACATAAAATAGCCCTCATCGAGCAATCCAACTCTGCTAATCGCTTTACGTCGGATTAACATAAACGCACCTGAAAGCACCTCAACCTTTGCTACACTATCGCGATGTATATGCCCCATATAGTATTTTGAACACTGGCGATTTTTGGGACAAATATTATGTAACCCGCTCAATTTAAAAAACGACACACTGGGAGTCGGAAGACCTCTTTTTGATTCGGGAAGATAATTACCACTACCATCGACCATTTTCACACCCAAAGCACCACACTCCTCGTGAGATTCCATAAATTCGAGAGTTTTTGTAAAACAATCCTCTGGAACTATTGTATCAGGATTAAGAAGAAGCACATATCGCTTAGTAGCCAAAGAGATAGCCTGATTATTAGCTTTTGCAAAACCAACATTGGTATCGTTTTGAATCCATTTTACCCATGGATATTTAGGGGTGATATACTCTCTTGAATTATCAGAAGAGGCGTTATCTACGACAAAAACTTCGGCGTCAATACTTTTGAGTGCCTTTTGAACACTAAAAAGAGACAATTCGAGGAATGCCTTGGAGTTATAATTAACTATAACAATAGAAATACTACTCATCTAATCATTTTTTTCACTCGTTCATATTACTTTCCGGTAATCAGTTGCCACCAAGAGCGCTTTACTGCAACGTTGAAACTCGATTTATATTGTTCGTCGTGTCTGCTTGGTGATAACTTTGTAATCTCTTGCCATATTTCACCCCAACCTAAAAAACCTCCCACGTTACGATCATCGATAAAAACATCGGCATTTACTTTAGGGCTATAAGAGCCATCCCACTGTTCTTCAGGATGATTTTTATTAACGGCATAAAACTCTACCCCATTTTTACGACAATACTCAATTGCTTCATCTAGCTCCTTACCATGACGAATTGTCCATAAAATAAGCAAATGCCCTTCGGCTTGCAACATCTTAAGTGTTTGAAAAGCAAACATACGCTCTCGTCCTATCTCAGGATATCGATGCTCAACAATTGTCCCATCAAAATCAACAGCTATAACCATATTTCAACAAATCAATCCTTTAGTAAACTCTCTTCATCAGCATTTAAGTCGGTTGAAATTTTTTTAACAGATGGGAAGGAGAGCAACATCACAATAAAAACCGCTACACCAATAAGCGCAACCGAATAATCGCCACTGTTAATATAAAACACTACCGACAACAACCCTAAGCCATCTAAAACAGCCATTCGAATTAAAAATTGAGTTTGATAAAGTGTTATTTTGGCAGCAAGATCCAAAGACGCATCAATCTTACCAATGGCCTTTTGCGTAACCGAAATAACCAGTGGAATCCCTGCTAAAATACCGAAAATCAGTATCATTTTATATATGACCTGATTGACAGTAGTTATTGCAGGTTGAAAATTTGAACCACTAACCAACAAAAAAGCAATTCCGTAAAACAGAGCAACTCCAACAATTAATCCAAAATAAATTATCTGAATAGCATTGATCCTCTTTAACATAAAAAAAGTATAAACAAATTAAATATAAATCATTGACTTCAAAAACAATACGAGGAAATCTCTAAAGGCTCTTCTCATATGGAAGTCTATTAACTAAACTTCGACCCAAAGTTACTTCATCGGTATATTCCAACTCGTCGCCAAAAGATACCCCCCTAGCTAAAGTAGTAATTACAATTGGGTAATTAGATAGTTTTCGATAGAGATAAAAATTAGTTGTATCTCCCTCCATGGTGGTACTTAAAGCCAAAATAAGCTCTTTTATCGAACCACTAACGATCTTCTCCTCCAACGATGAAATTTTCAGATCATTAGGTCCCACGCCATCCATAGGAGAGATAATTCCACCCAAAACATGGTAAACTCCGCTAAATTGCATAGTATTTTCGATTGCCATAACATCTTTAATACTCTCTACAACACAAACCTGCTCGTGATTTCGCTTTGGATTTGAACAGATTGAACAGATCTCGCCATCGGAAATATTATGACAATTACGACAATAAACAATCTCCTCACGCATGGTTTTAATTGCCAAGGCAAACCTCGAAACCGATGCAACATCTTGCTTTAACAGATGCAACGCCAGACGAAGCGCAGTTTTCTTGCCAATACCAGGCAATTTACTAAGCTCCTCAACCCCACTTTCAAGTAACTTTGAGGGCAATCTTTCAAAACTCATGTTTAACCATAATTAGACAACAAAGATAGTTAAACTCCTAAGCAAACGAATGAGTTCGAATTTAAAAAAGAGAGATTAAAATTTGTTAATCCAATAATTGATTCATTTTATTAGATTTGCATCGAAAAGAAAAACATTACTTCATGACACCTGCTATTGCAACCACTATTATTATTCTTTACTTTTCAATGCTTATTGTTATTGCATGGATAACAAGCAAAAAAGCAGACAGTAACTCTTTCTTCTTAGGAAATAGAAAAGCTCCTTGGTACATCATTTCAATAGGAATGATCGGTTCAAGTATCTCTGGAGTAACCTTTATATCGGTTCCAGGCTCAGTTGGAGTAACCAACTTTACCTATTTGCAAATGGTGATGGGCTTTGTTACCGGCTATGTAGTTATTGCCAAAGTTCTTTTGCCTCTCTATTACAAACTCAATCTAACATCCATCTATACCTATCTTGAACAACGATTTGGCTATTGGTCGTACAAATCGGGAGCTACGCTTTTCCTTGTATCTCGCACTATTGGAGCTGCTGCTCGACTCTACTTAATGGCCAACGTTTTACAAATTGCGCTCTTCAACTCATTAAATATACCTTTTGAAGCTACAGTATTTGTAACCATCGGACTTATATGGCTCTACACGTTTAAAGGCGGTATTAAAACCATTATTTGGACAGATACAGCACAAACATTCTTTTTAGTTGGCTCTCTTATCATATCCATTGTTGCTATTGCTAAAACTCTAGATCTTAATGGATTGCAATTAATATCAACAATTACTGAGAGTAGCTATTCTAAAGTATTTGAATTTGAAAATTGGGGATCAAAACAACACTTTGTAAAAATGTTCTTCTCAGGAATGTTTATAACCATAGTTATGACAGGGTTAGATCAAGATATGATGCAAAAAAACATCAGTTGTAAGTCGCTAAAAGATGCTCAAAAAAACATGTATTGGTATGGTTTTGCTTTTTTACCACTAAACCTGCTCTTTCTCTCTTTAGGCGCTCTTTTATTTATATTTTCGGCAGCTAAAGGTGTTGTGATTCCCGAGCGCACTGATGATCTCTTTCCGCTCTTAGCCACTCAAGGACATCTGCCCGCCATTGTGGGAATATTCTTTTTTATAGGCTTAATCTCAGCAACCTATGCCAGTGCCGACTCTGCTTTAGCATCTCTCACAACCTCCTTCTCTATTGACATACTTCGAGTTGACAAGATGGAGGAGAGTGCCGCAAAGAAGAGACTATTTTGGGTGCATCTTGCTTTTTCAGTGACCTTAGCGCTCTGCATCTTGATTTTCAAAATGGTAAATAAGGAGAATGTGGTTTATGCCATATTTACTATTGCCGGTTATACTTATGGTCCGCTCTTAGGGCTATTTGCCTACGGGCTTTTCACCAAACGTAACACATTGGACAAAGCAGTGCCCTATATCGCAATATTTGCCCCAATAGCCGTGTGGATACTTGATTACAACTCTATGGCTTGGTTCAATATAAAACTTGGGTTTGAAGTTTTAATGATAAATGGAGCATTAACATTCCTTCTTTTGTGGTTATTTTCATTTGCTAAAAACAGCAAAGAACTCAACTAGAAAATCATTTCCATTTGTGACAAGATTTGCCATCAAATCTATCGTCGTCCTTCGTTTTCGCAGGGACAAGGAACCGATTTGTGCTTTTTATGAGTAGTCGTTCTGCGAGTGGGTGCGCAGCTTTCAAACATTAAAAGAAGCGTCAAAAGAAATACAACTCCCAAAAAAAATCTTTGTAATGTTTTCATGCAATAAGTACTAGATAATTTGGGCATAAAGATATTATTTTTGACATATCCAGTCGGCATTTTGATTAAAAAGATCTCTGCAAAAAAATGAATTAAGTTAA
>JAGPHP010000255.1 GCA_018055415.1 Breznakibacter sp.
GAAGTGTTGTACTATTGGAGGGCCATAGATTCGGGACTCCCGAACCACAGATTTATGTCGTATTAAGGTTGAATAAATCACGCACATAATTCATCTATATCCCACATATATCCCACATATATCCCACGTATATCCCACGTATATCCCACGTTTTTATATCAAAATGTGGGATATACTATTTATATACCTATGTAATAGATGTATTTAAGATGAATTACACCCAACGAATGAGTGAATATTCTATTGCTATGGCATAATAAAGGCACTATAAATGGAAGGATTTAATCTTAGATCGAACTCACGTTAAATAATATAGAGAGATTCGAGACGCCATAAATGGACGTCTCTACACGAAAACAATGGGTTATGCTATCACATCTCCTTATACACCTTCATCTCGCATTTAAAGCAGTCAAACTCTAGTCGATACTTATCCTTTGCGTTAGAGATATAAACAGGTTGTTTTACGCCACGGGGATTGGTTTTTAAACACAAATCTTGCTCAAACAAGATGCAGTGGCGGGTGTGCATCACCTCCAATTCGCCCTCGTTGGGCAAACTCTTCTCAACACCCCACTCCATCGTCTCCACGCCATGTCGCTCGTAAAACTTACGTGCCATATTGTTTATCACATTGCCTCTGTACGATAGCGTGGCCTGCGAAAATGGAATATTGTTTGGTGTAATCACCTGCTCTTTACGTATATAGCTTTTTGCCCTCACGAGCTCATGCTCCTCGGCGGCTTCGCGTCTAAAATTATTGAGCGTGGAGTTTGGCATGAACCAATTTTGAGTAAAGCTTACCGAAGCACGTTTCACTTCAAATATAGTATTACCAAATTTAGAGATCTGGTTTTCAATAAGTTTAATGTCATAATTCGGATTTGTGGCGATGGTTTTATCTGCCACAAACTCTTTTACAGATATTATCCCATCTTCATCGGTAATAGTAAATTTAAATCCCTCAGGTGTATCAATAAAGGCCACATCTATAGAGATAACTCTCTTTTCTCCCCCTTTTGATAGCTCGATGCTATATTTTTGATCAAAATTACGATAAACAACCTCTCCTACTTTTAAAGGAAGCATATTTTGAGGATAGAGCTTATCACCCTCCACTTTATTAATTTTGAATCCTTCAAACGTCCCTTCATTAGTTAAAAAACAGAGTCCATCGCCATTGTTAAGCGTAGCTTTTGTGTCGATAGTAAAATGATCCCGAGCCACTTTAGAGATACGTCCAAGCTCTTCACCTAACGACTTAGGGGTATGTAGGTTACCAATCCCTTTCACTCTATCATTAGCAAAATATTGTGTGAATCCGCGCGAAAAACTCTTTTGCGGATTAGGCGCAAAGGAGATAATACTCTTACCCGTCGAGGCCTTGACGTATTCTGTTGACCCCTCTAGGATTTGATCAATCTCTTTACGATAGTGTGCCGTTATATTTTTCACATAATCAACATCCTTTAAACGACCTTCAATTTTAAACGACGAAATCCCAGCATCCATCAATTGCCTAAGATTACCCGTCTGATTATTATCCTTTAACGAGAGTAGGTGTTTATCTTTTGCCACCACTAAACCAGTTCCATCGGTGAGATTATATTTTAATCGACAAGGCTGAGCACAGTCGCCTCTATTGGCACTACGTCCGTTAACCGCCTGACTCATATAACATTGTCCACTAAAAGAGACACATAATGCGCCATGAATAAAGTATTCGAGTGCTACGTTCGTGTGCTCTTTGATAGTTGCAATTTCAGGAATGGTAAGTTCACGAGCCAATACGACTTGATCAAACCCCACATCTTCTAAAAACTTCACTTTGCGCCAATCGCGATTATCCGTTTGAGTACTTGCATGTATTGGGAGAGGTGGTAAATTCATCTCCAAAAGGCCCATATCTTGAATGATAAGTGCATCGGCACCAATATTATAGAGTTGGTGAGCAAGTTTTTCGGCCTCTTCGAGCTCGTGATCAAACAAAAGCGTATTTAAGGCAATATAAATTTTAGAGTTATAGGTGTGAGCATATTTAATAAGTTGCTCAATCTCCTCTAGACCGTTGCTGGCCCCTTTGCGAGCTCCAAACTTAGGACTTCCAATATAGATGGCATCTGCACCACAATTAATAGCAGCATAACCACAAGTAACATCTTTGGCCGGCGAGAGGAGTTCAATTTTACGTCTCATTTAATCGTTTTATTTTTGTGTGATGAAGGAACAGCAAAGGTAGAGGTTTGTTCGCAAATGGCCTCTTAAATAACAGAATAGATTATGAATAGGCATAATAATCCAAAATTCCTCTGATATTTCTTAACTTTGTAGAAAAAACGGATGGAACAACAAAAAAATAATCCACTGCACGGAGTAACTCTAAAAACGATACTCGAAGAGCTCTATAATTACTATGGTTGGGAGCAACTTGGCTTCAGAATAAAAATCAACTGCTTTAACTCAAATCCGTCCATCAATTCGAGCCTAAAATTTTTACGAAAAACGCCTTGGGCACGAGCTGAGGTAGAGAGTCTATACCTCGAAATGATCAATAAAAGCGGCCAAAAATAGAACTTTTTAACATTAATTGTGGTTATATAAACAAATTCGAGATATTCCAATTAAACAAAATGGGTTTCTTTGTGGTTTAAATGTAAACTGATAAATGAAAACAAATACGATGATGGCTAAAACATCATCCCATAAACAAATTAAAGCGTATGAATAAATTACTTAATGAGTATATTAAAACAAGCGGAAAACCTTATATCGATGTCAAATATTTATTAGAATGTTTTGTTGAGGTATTAGAAGAGAATGGTGAATCTGACTTGGTTAAATATATCCCTTGGATCACTAAAGATGCACCTAAGAGTCTAGATGTAGTGGAAAACTGCTACTCACAAAAAATCATCCACCTTTTTGCCATATCGTTTCAGATTTTAAACCTATGCGAAGTTAACTGGGCTGTTCAAGAGCGTCGCAAAAAGGAGAGTAATGGTGATGGCGACTCAATTGCAGGAAGCTGGCGAAATGTTTTCAAATCACTTACCAAAGAGGGTTTTAGTGCTGATGAGATTGCTGCAACACTTAAAAACATTGAGGTTGAACCAGTATTAACC
>JAGPHP010000084.1 GCA_018055415.1 Breznakibacter sp.
GAAAAACATTCTTTGTAATATATATCATAATGTGGTTTAAATGGACGTTCCCACGTTTAAGAATCGATCAGTTGTTAACTCTCGAGTGGAGATATCTATTGCCTATAAACCTTATTAATACGTTAATCATTGCTCTAATTGCTCTTTTGGGCTGGCACTTTTAATTTTGAAAGATGAATTTGATCAACTATTTTAAAGAAATTACTGGCGGTCTTAAAACCCTTATTCAAGGGATGCAAATTACAGGTGGTTATTTTGTGAGACCGAAGGAGATTGTTACTCAAAAATATCCTGAAAATCGAAAAGAACTGAAGATGTTCGATCGTTTTAAAGGTGAAGTAATAATGCCTCATACCGACCAGAATACACATCGTTGTACTGGTTGTGGAATTTGTGAAACAAATTGCCCAAATGGCTCTATTGAGATAATCACATCAAAAGAGGTAAATGCTGAGGGTAAGAGTGTGAGAGCTATTGATAAACATATTTATCATCTTTCAATGTGTACTTTTTGTGGTTTGTGCATTAAAACATGCCCATCTGATGCATTAGCTTGGGGACAAGATTTTGAACATGCCATGTTTAATCGTGTGAAACTCACTAAAGTACTTAATCAACCAGGTTCAAAACTTTCTAAAGAGATAAAAGAATGAGTTCAAATCAATTATTCTTCTACTTATTCGCAGCGCTTATAACTCTGTTTTCGGTTTTAACCATTACAAGTCGCCGAATTCTTAGAGCTGCAACGTTTCTGTTGTTTACCTTAATTAGTACAGCTGGAATCTATTTTCTTCTTGATTACCAATTTCTTGCTGGCGTACAGTTGATATTGTATGCTGGGGGTATTGTGGTGCTTATCATCTTCTCCGTATTGTTAACGAGCCATATAAGTTTTAAATTTAAAAAGCCAGCTGCAATTAATCTTATATCGGGTTTATTAGCTGGGTTTACGGGTTTAGGAATAGCCATCTACTCGATTGTAACTTATGCCTTTCCAACAACAACTCCTCAGGCAGTTGATGTTAATATGCGTAATATCGGAATGGATTTGCTAGGTACTGGACGAAATGGTTATGCTCTTCCGTTTGAGGTAATTAGTATTCTACTTTTAGCTGCCATGATCGGCGGTATTGTAATTGCAAAACGTGATACAAACACTAAATAGATCGTTTTTATGACACAAGAGATTCCAATGCATTATTATCTGATTTTAAGTTCAATATTGTTCTTTACAGGTATATGTGGCTTTATCATCAGAAGAAATTTACTCACAATGCTTATGGCTATTGAGTTAATTTTAAATTCTGTGAACATCAATTTTATTGTATTCAATCGATACCTCTATCCTAACCAGATGGAAGGTTTGTTTTTTACCTTGATAATTGTGGCTGTTGCCGCGGCGGAGACTGCTGTTGCTATTGCTTTAATTATTAATGTTTATCGCCATTTTGCTTCAGTTGAAGTAGAGGATGTTGATGAATTGAAGCATTAATAGTGGTTTAGGTATCCCAGAATAATTTAACTACGTTACAGTTTTTATATGAGTACGTTCAATTACACAATTTTAATTCCACTTCTTCCACTTTTGATGTTCTTTGTCATTGGCTTGGGTGGAAAATATATGAAGCCGTTAACCGCTGGTCTTATTGGAACGGCGTCGCTTCTTACGATTACAATTCTCTCATACTTCACTGCTATTACTTATTTCTTTGGTGGTCATGGGGCAGAGGGTTTTCAAACGATTATTCCACATAACTATCAGTGGCTTAATTTCTCTGAGAGTTTGAGGATTTCTCTTGGTATCATTATTGACCCTATTTCGGTTATGATGTTGGTTGTAATTACCACTGTATCATTAATGGTTCACGTGTATAGCCTTGGTTATATGCATGGAGAAAAGGGATTTCAACGATTCTATGCTTTTTTATCGCTCTTCACATTTTCGATGTTAGGCCTTGTGCTTGCAACAAACATCTTTCAAATGTATATTTTTTGGGAGCTTGTGGGGGTTAGTTCATTCTTATTAATTGGATTTTACTATACTAAGCCTTCAGCTGTTGCTGCTTCAAAAAAGGCTTTTATTGTAACTCGATTTGCAGATTTTGGTTTTTTATTAGGAATTTTAATTCTTTCTACTTACACTAAAACTTTCGATTTTGCTGCTTTAACTCAAGGGAATGACGCAGTTTTACAAAGTGCTGGTGGTGCTACTTTTTTAGGTGCATCGGTTATCTCTTGGGCAATGGCTTTAATATTTATGGGTGGTGCTGGTAAGTCGGCAATGTTTCCTTTACACATTTGGCTTCCTGACGCGATGGAGGGTCCTACGCCAGTTTCAGCGCTGATACATGCAGCAACCATGGTTGTTGCAGGTGTCTATTTGGTTGCACGTCTATTCCCAATCTATCATTTTTCAGCTCCTGAGGTACTGAATATGATTGCTTATATCGGAGCGTTTACATCTCTTTTTGCTGCTGTTATTGCTGTTACACAATACGATATTAAGCGAGTACTTGCATTTTCGACACTTTCCCAAATTGGTTACATGATGCTTTCGCTTGGGGTATCTGGTTATGGTGGAGAAGAGGGTGTAGGTTATATGGGTTCAATGTTTCATTTGTTTACTCACGCCATGTTCAAGGCTTTACTCTTCTTGGGCGCAGGTTCTGTAATTCATGCGGTTCATAGTAATTTAATGACAGAGATGGGTGGTTTACGTAAGTATCTTCCAATAACGCATGCTACATTTTTAATCGCTTGTTTGACTATTGCGGGCGTACCTTTCTTATCTGGTTTCTTTAGTAAGGATGAGATATTGGTTGCTGCATATAATAAGGATAAATTTTTATTTGCAATAGAGTATCTTGTTGCTGGAATAACCGCCTTCTATATGTTCCGCCTCTATTTTAATATCTTTTGGGGTGAAGATCGTCATTATCACCATACTCCACATGAGTCGCCGTTAATAATGACAGTACCTCTAATGATTTTGGCATTTGCTTCTATTTTTGCTGGATATCTACCATTTAGTCATTTGGTGACTTCTGATATGAAGCCTTTTCATGCTGAGATGCACTACAGTATTGCTGTACCTTCTGTCTTGATTGGTTTGTTGGGAATTTTGATAGCTTATCTATTATATAAGAAACCATCGCTTCGTCCAGCCGCTATTGCTAAAAGTTTAGGTGGTGTATATACGACTGTTTACAACAAATTTTATATCGATGAGATATATCTATTTGTGACCAAACGCATTCTTTTTAATTACATATCGCGTCCAGTTGCTTGGTTTGACAGACATGTGATTGATAGAACGATGGATTTAATTGCCGAATCAACTCAAGGAGTTTCGTCATTAATTAAAGATTTACAATCGGGACAATTACAACAGTATGCATTTACATTTGTAGCTGGAGCAATTGGATTGTTGTTAGTGGTTTTATATTTAATTAGCTAATTATAAATAGTTTATGAATATTCTTCATCTATTAGTAATTATTCCTGTACTTACTGTTTTAGGAATAATGGTAGTAAAAGAGAATAAGCAGGTAAGAGTAATCTCAGCCATAGGGATGTTTGCTCAATTACTCGTTGCTGTTCTTCTTGTTTTCATGTATTTAGCCATTCGCAAATCGGGTAACACTGCCGAGATGGTTTTACAAGAGAGTTATTTATGGTTTGCTTCATTGAATATTCACTACTCAATAGGTGTGGATGGTGTTTCTGTAGCAATGATTTTATTAACTGCAATTGTTGTGTTTGCCGGAATTTTTTCCTCGTGGCAGGTTGATACTTTACCAAAGGAGTTCTTTATCTCTTTAATAATTCTCGCAACTGGAGTATTTGGCTTTTTCATAACGACTGACATCTTCTCGATGTTTATGTATTATGAAGTGGCTGTGATTCCAATGTATTTGTTAATTGCAATTTGGGGTACCGGTCCAAAGGAGTACTCTGCAATGAAACTAACGTTGATGCTGATGGCTGGTTCGGCTCTTTTGATTGTGGCATTAATGGGTATCTATTTTGCAACACCTGAAATTAATGGACAACATACTTTTGAGTTGTTAGAACTTGCAAAATCTAAAATTCCTATTGAGTCGCAACGTTTCTTTTTTCCATTTGCATTTATTGGATTTGGTGTATTAGGTGCACTATTCCCTTTTCATACTTGGTCTCCTGATGGTCATGCGTCTGCACCTACAGCCGTTTCTATGTTACATGCTGGCGTGTTAATGAAGTTAGGAGGGTATGGTATTTATCGTGTTGTAATGTATTTGATGCCAGAGGCTGCACAAGAGCAAGCGTGGTTCTTTATAATTCTTACAGGTATTAGTGTGATTTATGGTGCATTTGGTGCTATATGGCAAAAAGATTTAAAGTATATTAATGCATACTCTTCAGTTAGTCACTGTGGTATGGTTATTTTTGCTCTTTTAATGCTAAACCGTACAGCCATGACTGGTGCCATCCTTCAAATGATCTCGCATGGTTTGATGACAGCTCTATTCTTTGCATTGATTGGAATGATCTACGGCCGAACACATACTCGTTTAATTAATGAGATGGGAGGATTAATGAAGGTTATTCCATTTATCGCGGTGGTTTATATGATTGCGGGTTTTGCATCTTTAGGTTTACCGGGATTAAGCGGTTTCGTAGCAGAGATGACCATATTTACCGGAGCTTGGGAGCATACTGATACATTTCATCGTGTAGTAACAATTGTTGGAATCTCTTCTATTGTTGTTACGGCGGTCTATATTTTACGTGTTGTTGGAATTCTACTGTTGGGGCCAATGACTGATCATCATTTTGAGGATTTGAAGGATGCTACATGGTTTGAAAAGGTTAGTATGGTTACGCTTGTTGTTGCTATAGCTGGACTCGGAATAGCTCCTCTTTGGATTACAAATATGATTATGGAAGGTGTTCAACCTATAGTTGACAAACTGGCTACTGCACTTGTTTAATAAACGAAATACTATTAAGATATGAAGTTACAAGATCTATTATTAATGAGACATGAGCTTATACTCATTGCTGTGGCATTAATAATTTTTATAACTGAAATTTTTGTTGATGAAAAGCGTAAAGGTATTGTAGTACCTCTTTCGCTAGGGTTAATGTTCATCGCAACAATTATTGGATTTTTGCCAGTTGAAAACTCCTCTCTCTTTGGAGGAATGTATATTGGGGACACTTTAAGAGCTACAATAAAAAATATTTTAAATGTAGGGGTGTTAATCATCTTGTTTCAGTCCGTAAATTGGGTATCAAGAGAGCAGAATAGACCTCGTTTGTCTGAGTTTTATGTGTTGCTTTTCTCTACGGTTATCGGTATGTTCTATATGATTTCATCAGGTCACTTCTTGATGTTGTATTTAGGACTTGAGTTGGCAACTATCCCAGCAGCTGCTTTAGTAGCTTATGATAGACATAAAACAATTTCTGCTGAGGCAGCAATTAAGTTAATATTCTCTTCGGCATTATCATCAGGAATTTTGCTGTATGGCTTGTCGATGGTTTATGGTATTTGTGGATCACTCTATTTTGATCAGGTTGCGGCAAATTTTAGCCATAGCACATTAAGTGTTTTAGCGCTCTTGTTTTTTATCACTGGTATGGGTTTTAAAATGTCGCTTGTTCCGTTTCATTTGTGGACTGCCGATGTTTACGAAGGTGCTCCAATCGGTGTAACAGCTTTTTTATCGGTTATTTCCAAAGGTGCTGCGGCATTTGTATTTACATTTGTATTATATCAAGTGTTTGGAAAATCATCTCCAATTTGGAGCGAAGCTATTTATCTTCTTGCTGTTGCAACTATGTTTATTGGTAACTTATTTGCACTTCGTCAAGATAATTTTAAGCGTTTCTTAGCCTTTTCAAGTATTGCTCAAGCGGGTTTTATTTTGCTTGGAGTTCTTGGGGCAGATAGCCTAGGGATGTCAACTGTGCTCTATTTTGTAGCTGTATATGTGGTTACTAATTTAGCGGCATTTGGTGTTGTAAGTGCAGTTTCTGATGCAACAGGCAAAGAGAATATAAGCGATTATGCGGGTATGTATAAAACAAATCCAAGACTTAGTTTGCTTTTGATGTTGGCAATGTTCTCATTGGCTGGTATTCCTCCTGTAGCTGGTTTCTTTAGTAAGTTCTTCTTATTTGCTTCAGCGGCAAGTAAAGGTTACTATTATTTGGTTTTCTTAGCGGTAATCAATGCAACAATCTCATTATATTACTATTTGCGTCCAGTAAAAGCAATTTTTGTTGATAAGAATGAGTCTCCAATTGCTTTTTTTAAGACTGATAATTATGCAAGAGTAGGTTTGATTGTATGTGCATTAGGAATGTTTTTAATCGGAGTAATTAGTTTCTTCTTTGAGTATTTACAATCTATTTCTGTTGGATTAGTTTAAAAATTGAGTTATGGCTTTAAATAAGGGCAAACATATAGTTGAAGAGATAGATGGCGTTCGTTGTACCATCGTAGAGTCTGGAGTTAGCGAGACACGAGTAGCTTTTCTAACGGAGTTACTCTCATTCAATGGATTCACTGTTAAGAGTGGTGTTGATGCAAAAGGTGGATTTGTTTTAGGTGTTACTGATATTCTCTTTAATCCAGTTATTGCGGTTTATCAACGTCGTCTAAAGACTAAAACTGGTCATAAAGTAACACCTGCTTATTGGCTTGAAGAGTCTTTTAATGAGACCGAGGCGGAAGTGAACTATTGGAATTTTAAGAAATAGATTAATCATACGTAATATTATGAACGAGCGGTATCTTCAAAGATATCGCTCGTTTTTATTTCATTGTAAGTAATAAATTAAGACAACAGACTCCTAATTTATTTTCGATAATCTTTTAATTCATTAACTTTGCACACCTTTTAAAATACGATAATACTCTCTCAATGATCGATAATTCCACCTTTTTAGAGCGAACAGTTGCTTTTTATACTTTAGGATGCAAATTGAATTTTAGTGAAACATCTACTATCGCTAAGAATCTCTCTGATGAGGGATTTAAGCGTGTTGAATTTGACCAAAAGGCTGATATTTATGTAATAAATACGTGTTCTGTAACTGAGATTGCCGATAAAAAATGTCGTCAAGTTATAAAAAAGGCAATTTCAATTAATCCTTCTGCTTTTGTGGTGGTTACTGGGTGTTATGCGCAGCTTAAACCCGACAATATTGCTAAAATGAATGGAGTTGATCTCGTTTTGGGATCAAATGAGAAGTTTCAGATGGGAGAGTTTCTTAAAAATATTGAGAAGCGTCACCATGGAGAGGTTATTGCTGGTAGAGTTAGTTCAGGAGTAAAGTTTTATCCATCGTATTCAATGGGCGATCGTACTCGCTGTTTCTTGAAGGTACAAGATGGATGCGACTACTATTGTAGCTATTGCACAATCCCTTTAGCTAGAGGGCACAGTCGCAATAATACCATCGAAAAGACCGTAGCTCTAGCCCAAGAGGCTGTTGCAGGTGGTGCTAAAGAGATTATTCTTACTGGGGTAAATATTGGTGATTTTGGAAAGAGTACTGGTGAGTCATTCCTAGAGCTAATTAAACGCCTTGAAGCCGATGTTGAAGTAGGTCGCATACGAATATCTTCCATCGAACCGAATCTTTTAAGTGATGAGATTATTGAATTTGTTGCCAATTCTAAGAAGTTCATGCCTCATTTTCATATTCCTTTACAGTCGGGTTCAGATGCAGTTCTGCAATTAATGCAGCGTCGTTACGATACCGCACTTTTTAGACGTCGTGTGGAGAAAATCAGAACACTTCTCCCGCATGCTTTTATTGGGGTCGATGTCATTGTAGGTGTAAGAGGTGAAACGGATGCCTATTTTGAAGAAGCTTGTCAATTTATTGATTCATTGGATATTTCTCAACTTCATGTCTTTACTTATTCTGAACGTCCTAACACGCGTGCTATAAAGATGGATTTATCTGTTCCAATCGAAATTCGAAAGCATCGAAGCCAAGTTCTACATCAACTTTCAGATAAGAAGACACGAGAGTTCTATAAAAATTTCATTGGGACAAAGGGAGTAGCGCTTATTGAGGGGTCTGAATCTGGGGGGAAATTGAGTGGCTATACAGAAAATTATCTTCAAGTTGAAGTTCCTTATAACGAGAGTTTAATTAATACAACAATTGAGTTATCTTTGATGAAACTTAACCAATCAGGTGATAGTTTCGTGATAGAATAAAGAAAGATGCTGAATTTTGAAGAGATTTGTAGGCAAGTTGTTGATTTAGCGCAAACCGTTGGTGATTTTATCTATAATGAGCGTCTTTCGTCTCAACCTCTTTTAACTGAGGAGAAGGGTAGAAATGATTTTGTAACTCATTTTGATAAATTGTCCGAGCGGTTATTAGTTGAATCTTTGTCGAAGATTTTACCCGATAGTGGTTTTGTTACCGAGGAGAATAGCGCCGTTAGTAATGGTGAAGCTTATACGTGGATTATAGACCCAATTGATGGAACTACTAATTTCATACATGGAATCGCCCCTTTTTGTATTAGTATAGCTCTTAAATATAACCAGGAGATCGTTATTGGTGTTATTTATGAGATGGTTAATAAGGAGACTTTTTATGCGTGGAAAGGCTCATTGGCGTATTTAAATGGGAAAGAGATATCCGTTTCAATATCTGATAAAGTTGCAAATAGCTTAATTGCTACAGGCTTTTCACTAGCCGATTATGGAGATGCTAATCAGTTCTTTAATACTTTACTATATTTCTCAAAGAATTCTCATGGCTTACGACGAAGCGGATCGGCGGCGGCAAATTTAGCTTATCTTGCATGTGGACGTTTAGATGGATTTTATAAATTGCGTTTAAAACCGTGGGATGTTGCCGCAGGTATCTTAATAATAAAGCAAGCTGGAGGGGTTGTAACTGATTTTACAGGAGGTGATAAATATCTATTTGGAGGAGAGTTAGTGTCAACTAATGGCTTAATTCATAAAGAGATGTTGCATCTAATAAATAACAATTTTAATGATGAATAGAGTAATAGGTTTAATAAGCGTCTTTTTTTTAAAGCTCACGTCGTATCTACCTTTTTTTGTAATTTATCGAATTGCGGATCTGCTTTATTTTGTATTTCGATACATCATTCGATATCGAAGTAAGGTTATTGATAGAAATTTGCTTAACTCTTTTCCTGAAATGACAGATTTGGAGCGAACCAAAATTAAAAGACGCTTTTATCGTCATTTAGCTGATATTACAATTGAGTCTTTAAAAGTTGATTCAATCTCTACAAAGTCGATGGTAAAGCACATGAATTTCACCAATTTGGAGCTTTTAAATACCCCTGAATATTCTGGCAAGAGTGTAGTTTGCGTGATGGCACATTATGGTAATTGGGAGTGGTTTGTAATTTTAAATAAAATAACATCATTGCAAGCGGCAGCGATTTATCGTCCTCAGCACAATGCCACTCTTGATGAGTTCATGTATAAAATGCGAACGCGATGGGGCTCCAAACAGTATCCAATGAAATCTTCATTTCGAGATTTGATAGTTTTAGGTCAAACAACTAAATGGATTGTTGGTGTTTTGTCAGATCAAACGCCTGCTGGAGATAGAGTTCAATACCGAACTCAATTTTTAAACCAAAACACGGCGGTACACGTAGGTGCCGAGAAGATTGCACAAAAGCTAAAGACATCTGTCGTATATGCATGGGTAGAGAAGCCCAAACGTGGATATTATGAAGTTACGCTCTTACCAATGTTCTCTAATGGCGAGGCAACAGCAGAAAATGAGATAACCGAAGCCATTACCAAATTGATTGAAAAGCAGGTAATTCATCGTCCTGATTTGTGGTTGTGGTCACATAATAGATGGAAGCGGAATTATGAGAGTCATTCCTAAGTTTTTTTAAGTTAATATCTAAAATCAGTTATGGTTGTTATCCGTGTAAGTTCTGAAGAGTATGAGCAGGAATTGAAAAAGTTAAATCCTCTTCATGTATATAACCGACCTCAATTTGCACTTTTAAATAATCTATGGGTAGATGAGATTCATTTTCTACTATTCAAAACATCCAAAGTAGAGTTCGCAATAACGCTTGGAGAGAGAAATAATGTTCTTTTGTCGCCGTGGTCTGCTCCCTTTGGTGGATTTGCGTTCAGAGATG
>JAGPHP010000256.1 GCA_018055415.1 Breznakibacter sp.
CAGTGATTACCTTAATAGGGAAATAGTCTGTGCTGTTGCTTTGTTGGATCGAGATTCCAGTGTAGCTTGAGCAGGGAGATATCTTAGCGTCGAAGAAATCGGTACTAAACTCTCCGCCAGGTTCAAAAAGTCTAATTTTTATCTTCGCTTTAAGTAATCCTGCTTCGGGACTGGCAGCAAATTTAGGCGAAAAAAGATATTCACCAGATGGGTTTAACTCGCCTGATATTAGTGCATTTTCACGATTTTCAAATCTATTAAAAGGAGAAGTAAATGTGTAGTTAGAGAGGATAGGAAATGGATTTTCAATTTGAGAAAGGGTATAGGTTGCATCAAACTTTAATCCTGAAGCAATTACACCGGCAAGCCAATTTCCTTTGAGAGTTAATGTGCTATTATTTTCGGCGCTAAACGTTTTACCCTTTGTATTCAGTCCAATCTTTAATCGGTTTGGCTTAATGGTTTCAACTCGTACAGGCAATTCAAACTTTGAGTTTCCAACAAGCGCTTCGGCGTACCAGTAGCCCGTTTTGGCCTGTTCCGGAATATGAAATGCTGCTGCATAAATTGTATTTTCATCTTTATTGAGCAGCTTCTTGCCCACCATTCTGCCCTGAGCATCATAAAGTTGTATTTTGATTGGATGTCCATTAGGAAGTCTATTTTCGACATCTTGCAAAATAAAAGAGAGATAGATGGAATCGTTAGGTCGCCAAACACCGCGTTCACCATATAAATATCCCTTTATACCATCAGGGGTAGTAACGCCATTGGTGTTAAAAGTAGTGGTTATTTGTTTGGTATCTTCTTCCAGTTTTAGGTAATTGTACTCGCTGCCGTTTGTAGCCACAATGAAGTAGGGCGTTTGTGAACATTGAATATTTACAAAGCCTTCTCCATCTGTCTTGCCTTCTCCAACTAATCTATTTTGAAGATTATAAGCTTTTATATCAATACTTGATAATGCTTTAGCTGTACTAATAGATGAGGTAAAAATATTTATTTGTTTATTATTCAATATTTTAGCTATGACACCTATGTCAGAAACTAAAATTGTTTTTGAGACAGATCGATCACGCATATAAAAGGAATCAGAGCAAGGATTATCGACTTGGTCGTAATCATAGTTTTCCCAATTGTAGTCAGAATCTGGCGAATAACTCTCCCAGTAGTTGTTATTTGAGAAGTATCCTAACTCCCTCTCATTCAAGAGATTATCAGCCACAATGGCATAAAAGGCCTCGCGATTGAAGGGTTGTTGACAATTAACCTTCGAGAACTCTTTTCTAAAGCTTAACGAAACCATATAGAGTGAGCCCGGCTCTTGTTTAACATATTTTGAAATATCTAATCCATAGGTAAATTCGCTGTCGTTAACACCCATCCCTAACTCATCAAGTACCAAATGCTTTTTAGCCACAATTGATCCATAACGCTTGATAGAACCCATTTTATCAATATTATTCTCTTGCAAGAATGAGCCCATGTTACTTTGGTAAATCTCTACAATGCGAACGGTTACTGCTCGTAAATTTGTGGCCTTAAATGGAATGATCATCTTATTGCCCGAAGGATAGATGGTACTCTTATTTACAAACTCTACTTTGGGTGATTTCCCTTTAGGGTCGATATTATAACTTAATTGATTAGATAATGTACTTCCATTATAATTTCTTAAAGATCTGTCTATAGTTAGTGTTACTGATTCTGTCAGCTCTTGAGTAGGAAAAAGTTCTACAAAAGTTTTATTGATACTTGCCGAAAAGTCGGCTCCATTTGAAAATGAGAATAGACCCTCTATGTTTTGGCCATTATCTATTGCATCTGAAAAATGCAAAAGATATGGCACACCACTAATTTTTGGGGTTGTTACAGACAAGAGCGTAAATAGCGACAGGCTGGGAATATTGTACGATAATTCTTGATCCTCTTTAGCTCCAATATCCTCCCCTTCAAATTCAAGAGTAACATTTGTGTCGTATTTTTCTCGTTTAATATTCTCAATCTCAAAGTTATAAAGTGTCTTATTTGAACTTTTAATCCATTTTACTTTCAAATCATTACTCCCCTGCTCGGCTGTTAGAAGAGGCTCTATGGTTGCCAGCTCTTCAGGTTCTAGAAGATAAATTGAACCTAAGAGAGTATTCACACCTGGATTATTTGCCGAAATAGGTTGGTATCCCTTGATAGTTAGGAAGTATGCTTGTCTTTTAATAAATAAATCTAATAGGAATGGCTCACTCTTTTCATTCGTAAATAGTTTCTCCAAATTCACTTTAAATCGATAAGCAATACCTCTCTTCCACGCTTTAAGTGGTTGAACTGCAAGAGTGGTAGAGTTTAATAGTTCTACTTTATAATCAACGGAGGGATAAATATCGACCACACGACTAAGATTGCTTGTGTCAATGGCATTTAGATTGACCTCTTTAGCAAGCTGAATAAACACTTTTTGAGTGGCTGATATTTCACCTCCTGTATAACCCGAGATTAAAGAGTGATTAGGTTCTGCAATTTTTTGATTTTTCCAGTTTTCGCATGCACTAAACAGTAAGAGAAAAGTGAAAAGGAAGAATAAATGGTTTAATCTGTCTTTCATAAAAAGTAGGTAAAAGTGTTATGGCTATTAATAAGTTACACAATGCTTAATGAACATTTTGAAAAAATCAGAATCAAAGTTAATCTGATATCCTTAACTAACAATATGCGGAATAGATATTCTTTGTTAAAGTTTAATTTATTGCATACCAAATTCACTTATAAATGCCGTGTCCATAAGTATCACTTGACATTATTTTCAAGTATAATTGGTTATATCTCTAAAAAAAATAATAAACTTGTATTTGCAATAAAAGATCATTTCTTCATATATGAAAAAAGTATTAAGTCACATTTTGGAGGCTCTTATAAAGGTGTTAACACTTCTCCCTTTTTGGATACTCGATATTGTATCAAACATTAGTTATTATGTAATCTCATTAGTGTCCCATTAAAATTGGGACGAATTAAAAATTAAATAAATTTGGCTCATTAAGCCTAAAACGTTCTTTGTCATTTTGAAATTTAGTTCTATCGAAGAGGTCTCGAAGTTGAGTTTTGTCG
>JAGPHP010000010.1 GCA_018055415.1 Breznakibacter sp.
TGCTAAAAAAATGAACTATATAATTTTTAAAAAGCAATAAAATGTCAAAAATTAAGATTGGTATTAACGGTTTTGGCCGTATCGGAAGATTTGTATTCCGTCAAGCAATTGCAAAAGGTACTCTTGAAGTAGTAGCTATCAACGACCTTATCGACGTTGATTACATGGCTTACATGTTGAAGTATGATTCTACTCATGGTATTTTCAAAGGTGATGTTGCTGTTGTTGATGGCAAATTAGTTGTTAACGGAAAAACAATTCGTGTAACTGCTGAGAAAAATCCAGTGGACATTAAGTGGGGTGAAGTTGGTGCTGACTACGTAGTTGAGTCAACTGGTCTTTTCCTTGAAAAATCAAAATGTCAAGGTCACATCGATGCTGGTGCGAAAAAAGTAGTTATGTCTGCTCCATCTAAAGATGATACTCCAATGTTCGTTATGGGTGTTAACCACAAATCATATACTAAAGATATGAACTTTGTGTCTAACGCATCTTGTACAACTAACTGTTTAGCTCCAATCGCTAAAGTTCTTAACGATAACTTTGGTATCGTTGAAGGTTTAATGACTACAGTTCATGCTACTACAGCTACTCAAAAAACAGTTGATGGTCCTTCGGCTAAAGACTGGAGAGGTGGTCGTGGTGCAAGCCAAAATATCATCCCTTCTTCTACAGGTGCTGCTAAAGCAGTAGGTAAAGTTATTCCTGCTCTTAATGGCAAATTAACTGGTATGGCATTCCGTGTTCCAACTCCAGACGTTTCTGTAGTTGACTTAACTTGCCGTTTAGAGAAAGGCGCTTCTTATGCTGAGATCTGTGCAGCTATGAAAAAAGCTTCTGAAGGTGAAATGAAAGGTATCCTTGGTTATACTGAAGATGCAGTTGTTTCTAACGACTTCTTAGGTGATACTCGTACTTCTATCTTCGATGCTGAAGCTGGTATCGCGTTAACTCCAAACTTCGTTAAAGTTGTATCTTGGTACGATAACGAAATGGGTTATTCTGCAAAAGTATGTGAACTTATCGAGTACATGGATACTGTTAAGTAATTACATCCATTATAATTATGAAAGCCTCCAAAGTTATTTGGGGGCTTTTTTTTTGCTAAAATTCTGCTTCTTATTTTGCATGTCTGAAGCCCCAACATTATACCCAGCATAAATTATCTTTTTTTTTAATTTTATACACCTAATCTCTTGATACTCTCATTTTTCTTCTGTTTCTTTGCACTCCGAAATTGGTTAGGAATTGCCTAACTCTTTGTATAATAGTTTAACTTATTTATTATGATTATCATTCCAATTAAAGAAGGAGAAAACATCGAGAAAGCGTTAAAGAAATTTAAACGTAAATTCGAAAAGACTGGTGTTATGAAAGAGCTTCGCAGCCGTCAAGCTTTCACTAAGCCATCTGTGATCAAAAGAGATCAAATTAAAAAAGCTGTTTACATCCAACAAATGCACAAAGAGGAGGAATAGTCTTCTTGCAACATGTATTTAATCTCATAATATTTTGTATCTTTAATATAAGTAACAATTGATTGAGATGACCACATGGATGTTACATCTAAAGTCTTTTTTTAATTACATAGAATTTGAAAAAAGATGCTCTAAGCACACATTAACTGCTTATAAAACAGATTTATATCAGTTTCATGATTTTGTAGTCGAATTTTATGGTGATCTCCCTGTTGAGAAAATTTCCCATAGAGAGGTGCGCAAATGGATCAACCATTTAGATGACCAAAAGATCATCGCGCGTTCGATTAATAGAAAGCTTGCTAGCATCAATGCATTTTTCAAATATCTGAATAGAGAGGAGGTTATATATTTTAATCCTTTAGAAAAAATCATATCTCTTAAAACACCATCAAAACTCCCTACTTTTGTTAGAGAGGAGTCGATGGAACTTCTTCTTGAAGAGGTGCCGTTTGGGAATGATTTTGAAGGCAGTAGAGATCGATTACTAATAGAGTTACTTTACGGTACAGGAATGCGCCTGTCTGAGATCATGAATCTTCGTATTCGCGATGTTGATATCTCAAGAGGTGTTGTTAAGGTGCTTGGTAAAAGAAATAAGGAGAGACTCATTCCTATTCATAAACGATTAATAGAGATGTTAAAGGCTTATGATGAGATCCGAACCATTCAGGTCATCGGAAAAGATCATCCATACCTCTTTACAACTGTAAAAGGTGAGCCTATATACGAAAAGTTGATTTATCGAGTCGTAAATAGGTATTTGTCTATTGTAACAACATTAAGTAAAAAGAGTCCACACGTGCTTAGGCATACTTTTGCTACAGTTTTGTTAAATAAAGGTGCTGAGCTTAATGCTATAAAGGAGTTGTTGGGACACTCAAATCTCTCGGCAACAGAGATATATACACATAATAACTTCGAGGCTATAAATTTAATTTACAACCAAGCCCATCCAAGGGCATAATTATATGGGAGGAATTCTTATGAATACTACAATTCAATCAGTACACTTCACTGCTTCTGAGCAATTGGAGCTCTTCGTTAATCAAAAGACTGGCAAATTAGTTCAATTTTTTGATGGCATCATTAGCGCCGAGGTGATTTTAAAGCTCGAAAAATCCGAAACTACAGATAATAAAGTGTCGGAAATTTCTATTAAAATACCTGGAGAAACTCTTTTTGCAAAAAAACAAGCAAAAACGTTTGAAGAGGCTACCGATTTAGCATGCGACGCTCTTCGCAAACAACTTGTAAAAGTAAAAGAGAAGGGTAGCAGTAAATAGTTAAAAAAAACGCTAAAATCTTTGTTATAAAGAAAATAGTTAGTACATTTGCACACCGATTTTTGGAGAAGATGTGGCTATTAGTTTAATAGCTGGTTTTTATTGGCATGTTTGCCCTCTTATAATCGATTGTAATTAAGAAAAGAGAAATAAATTATTAATATCTAATTGTCAAAATTTTTCAATTATGGCTAAGGAAACATTCAAAAGGGATAAGCCGCACGTTAACATTGGTACTATTGGTCACGTTGACCACGGTAAAACTACCTTAACAGCTGCTATCACAACTGTTTTAGCAAAAAACGGCTGGTGCGAGGTAAAATCATTTGAGTCAATTGATAGCGCTCCAGAAGAAAAAGAGAGAGGTATCACTATCAACACAGCTCACGTAGAGTACGCTACAGCTAATCGTCACTATGCTCACGTTGACTGTCCAGGTCACGCGGATTACGTGAAAAACATGGTTACTGGTGCTGCTCAAATGGACGGTGCAATCCTTGTTTGTGCTGCTACTGATGGCCCTATGCCTCAAACTCGCGAGCACATTCTTTTAGCTCGTCAGGTAAACGTTCCAAGAATCGTTGTATTCCTAAACAAAGCTGATATTATCGGTGATGATGAGGAGATGATGGAACTTGTTGAAATGGAAATCCGTGATCTATTAAGTTTCTATCAATTTGATGGTGACAATACTCCTATCATTCGTGGTTCTGCTCTAGGTGCACTTAACGGTGAGCCAGAATGGGAAGCGAAAGTAGTCGAACTTATGAACGCTGTTGATGAGTGGGTTCCACTTCCTCCACGTGACGTTGAAAAACCATTCTTGATGCCTGTTGAAGACGTATTCTCGATCACTGGTCGTGGTACTGTTGCAACTGGTCGTATCGAAACTGGTATCATCAAAACTGGTGAGTCAATGGAATTAGTTGGTCTTAGCGATGAGAAGAAAACAACTGTTTGTACAGGTGTTGAGATGTTCCGCAAGATTCTTGACGAAGGTCAAGCTGGTGACAACGTTGGTCTATTGATGCGTGGTATTGCAAAAGAAGATATCAAAAGAGGTATGGTTCTTTGTAAGCCAGGTTCTATCAAACCTCACACTAAATTCCAAGCTGAAATTTATGTGTTGAAGAAAGATGAAGGTGGTCGTCACACTCCATTCCACAACAAATATCGTCCTCAATTCTATTTGAGAACTCTTGATATTACAGGTGAAATCACTCTTCCTGCTGGAACTGAGATGGTTATGCCAGGTGATAACATTACTATCACAGTAGAATTAATCTATCCAGTGGCTCTTAACGAGAACCTACGTTTTGCTATCCGTGAAGGTGGTAGAACTGTTGGTGCTGGTCAGATTACAAAAATTCTTGAGTAGTATTAAGCACTATAATTAAATAGAGGGGAGCTTGTCTTCCCTCTATACTTTACGGAAGTAGTTCAGCGGTAGAGCACTGGTCTCCAAAACCAGCTGTCGGGAGTTCGAATCTCTCCTTCCGTGCATCACCGAAAGGTTTAATCGGTTTTAATTTAGAGATATGATAGCGAAAATTCAAAATTACTTTAGAGAAGTTTATACTGAATTGGTTTTAAAAACCAGTTGGCCAACAAGGGCTGAATTGCAAAGCAGTGCTATGATTGTGATGGTTGCTTCGCTAATTATTGCGGTGATCATCTTTGGTATGGATATTTCGTTTGATTATATTCTAAAAAACATCTACAGTTTTCTTTTACCATCTAACTAGTTCGAAGTAGGATAAATTATGGAAATTACGAGTCCTAGTACCTGGTATATTCTCAAAACTATTGGGGGTAAAGAAAAGAAGGTAAAAGAGTATATTGAGAGTGAAATACAGATTCTAGATCTTACAAGTAAACTTGGTCAACTTTTGATCCCAGTTGAGAAAATTGTGACTCAAAAGGGTGGAAAACGTCAAGAAAAAGAGAAAATCCTTTATAATGGATATCTTTTTGTTGAAATTTTAAGCACCGAGAAGAAAGAGGTTACTGAATTATTTCATACGCTTAAAAATACACCTAACGCTATTGGCTTTATTACATCGCCAAGTGGTAAACCAGAGCCTGTAAATGCACTAGAAATGCGTCGCATCTTAGGTATGGTTGATGAATTATCTCAACGTGTTGCTATTAGTGGCGAAGCGTTTGTAGTAGGTGATAATGTTAAAGTAACAGATGGTCCGTTTAATGATATGACTGCTGTTGTTGAGGAGGTTAATAACGATAAGCATAAGCTTAAAGTATCCGTTAAGATTTTCGGAAGAAAGACTCCTTTAGAATTGAGTTTCACACAAGTAGTTAAAATGTAATTAGTTATTGTTGTTGTCGCTTCCAGATACAATCTTAACGCAAAAAAACGATTACATTACTATTTTTATTTATTCATAATTATTAAGAATTGCTAAATGGCTAAAGAAGTAGAAACCTTTATCAAATTACAGATTAAAGGTGGTGCTGCAAATCCTTCGCCTCCAGTAGGGCCTGCTTTAGGTTCTAAAGGTGTAAACATCATGGAGTTTTGTAAGCAGTTCAATGCAAGAACTCAGGATAAAGCTGGTAAAGTTCTTCCAATTGTGATTACCGTTTATAAAGACAAATCTTTTGAATTTGTTGTAAAAACTCCTCCAGCTGCAATACAGTTGATGGAAGTTTGCAAACTCAAAGGTGGTTCAGCAGAGCCAAACCGTAAGAAGGTTGGTAATGTAACTTGGAAACAAGTTCAAGCTATTGCTGAAGAGAAAATCGTTGATATGAACTGTTTCTCAGTTGAATCTGCTATGACGATGATTGCTGGTACTGCCAGAAGTATGGGTATTACTGTTGAAGGTGAATTTCCTGGTAAAAATTAACGAAACCATTTTGGAACAATGACAAAGCTTACAAAAAATATGAAGTCGGCGTTGGCTAAAGTTGATTCAAGCAAATTATATTCGCTTGATGAGGCTGCCAAATTGGTAAAAGAAATTACTACCACTAAATTTGACGCTTCGGTTGATATCGACGTACGACTTGGAGTTGATCCTAGAAAAGCTAACCAAATGGTTAGAGGTGTTGTTACCCTACCTAACGGTACAGGTAAAGAGACACGAGTTCTAGTATTATGTACTCCGGATAAAAATGAAGAAGCTAAAGCTGCTGGTGCTGATCACGTAGGTTTGGATGATTATATCGAGAAAATTAAAGGCGGTTGGACCGATATCGATGTAATTATTACAATGCCAAGTGTTATGGCTAAGGTGGGTGCTTTAGGACGTGTGTTAGGACCTCGTGGTTTGATGCCAAACCCTAAAAGTGGAACAGTAACGATGGATATCGCTGGTGCTGTTCGCGAAGTGAAGGCTGGTAAGATCGATTTTAAAGTGGATCGTTACGGTATCGTTCACTCAACTGTAGGTAAGGTTTCTTTCGAGCCTGACATGATCGTTGGTAACGTAAAGGAGTTTGTTGGAATTATCCAAAAACTTAAACCTTCTGCTGCAAAAGGTACTTATATTAAGAGTATTTATCTTTCTAGCACTATGAGTCCTGGTATAAAAATTGAACCTAAGTCTATTGAAGGTTAATGTTTAATCATTTATAAAAGGAGATCATGAAAAAAGAAGATAAGAGTTTACTTATAAATGAATTAGCAGCAACAATCCAAGAGTATAGCCACTTTTATGTGGCAGATGCACAAGGTTTAAATGCAGCTGATACAAGTAACCTACGTAGACGTTGTTATAAGAGCGATATTAAATTAGTTGTTGTAAAAAACACCTTATTTCAAAAAGCTCTTGAACAAGTTGGAGATAATTTTAGCGAATTATTTGGTACATTAACAGGTTCATCAGCCGTATTCTTTTGTAACACAGGTAACGCACCTGCTCGCCTAATTAAAGAGGTTAGCAAAGGTGGTAAGAAGCCAGTGTTGAAAAGTGCTTATGTTCAAGAGTCTATCTTTATTGGTGCAAACCAACTAGAGGCACTTTGCAACATTAAGTCTAAAGAAGAGGTTATTGGCGATGTTATCGCTCTATTACAATCGCCTGCTAAGAATGTAATTTCTGCTCTTCAATCGGGCGGTAATACAATTCATGGCGTATTGGAAACATTAAGTAAGAAGTAAAAATTTAGTTAAGTAAGAATTTAATATTTAATACATTTAGGAAATGGCAGATTTGAAAAAGCTTGCAGAAGAGTTAGTAAACCTTACTGTAAAAGAAGTTAACGAACTTGCTGGTATTTTAAAGGCTGATTATGGTATCGAACCTGCTGCTGCAGCTGTAGCTGTTGCTGGTCCTGTAGGTGGTGGCGAAGCTGCTGCTTCTGCTGAGCAAACTGAATTCGATGTTATTTTAAAATCAGCTGGAGGTGCTAAATTGGCTATCGTTAAGCTTGTTAAAGAATTGACAGGAATTGGATTAAAAGAGGCAAAAGAGCTTGTTGACAAAGCTCCTTGTGCTTTAAAAGAAAAAATAACTAAAGAAGAAGCTAACGCTCTAAAATCTCAATTAGAAGAAGCTGGAGCTGAAGTTGAACTTAAGTAATCTTAAAGACCTATTTAGGTATTGGTTTAGGAACCCACTCGTTGGGGTCCTAAACCTTTTTATGCTTTTACATTGTTAAGTTCAATTAATTCGCCAATAAATGAGTCAAAATATTAGTGAAAGGATTAGTTTCGCTTCCATTAAGAAACCGTTAGAATACCCGGATTTTCTGGAAGTGCAGTTGAAATCATTCCGTGAATTCTTCCAATTGGGTGCTACTCAAGAGGACAGAAAAGACGAAGGGTTATTTCAGGTTTTTAAAGAGAATTTCCCAATTACGGATACCCGTAATAATTTTAATCTTGAGTTTATCGACTTTAGTGTCGATCCACCTAGATATAGTATTCAAGAGTGCATCGAGCGCGGTGTTACATTTAGTGTACCTTTAAAAGCTAAATTAAAGCTTTATTGTACCGATGCCGAGCATGAGGACTTTGATACGGTGGTGCAAGATGTATTTTTAGGTACAGTTCCGTATATGACTGATAAAGGTAGCTTTATCATCAATGGCGCTGAGCGTGTTATTGTTTCTCAATTACATCGCTCTCCTGGGGTGTTTTTTGGCCAAAATATACATACCAACGGTACTAAACTCTATTCTGCAAGAATTATCCCTTTCAAAGGTTCTTGGATAGAATTTGCTACCGACATCAGTAATGTGATGTGGGCTTACATAGATAGAAAAAAGAAGCTTCCTGTTACAACTCTTCTTCGTGCTATTGGCTACGAAAGCGACAAGCAGATTTTGGAAATTTTTGATCTTGCAGATGAGATTAAAGTTTCTAAAGCAACTTTGAAAAAGGTTGTTGGTCGTCGTTTAGCTGCTAGGGTTCTAAAGACTTGGAACGAAGATTATGGCGACGAGGATACAGGTGAGATTGTTATGCTTGAGCGTAACGAGATCATTGTTGAACGCGAGACCGTATTGGAAGATCATCATATAGATAGCATCATTGATGCTGGCGTTAAAACGATTTTATTACATAAAGAGGGTCCTAGTCAATCGGACTACTCTATTATTTACAATACTCTACAAAAGGATAAATGTAACTCTCAAAAAGAGGCATTTGCAGAGATCTACTTGGTGTTGAGAAATGCTCAATCGCCTGATGAGACTACTGCTCGTGATGTTTTTGAAAAGTTATTTTTCTCTGATAAACGTTATGATTTAGGTGAGGTTGGTCGTTATCGAATTAACCGCAAGTTAAAACTTGAGGTTGGTGATGATAAGCGAGTACTTACTAATGAAGACATTATTGAGATCATCAAATATCTTATTCAGTTGATTAACTCGAAGGAGGATGTTGATGATATTGACCACTTAAGTAACCGTCGCGTTCGTACTGTAGGAGAACAACTTGCTACTCAATTTGGTTTGGGTTTAGCTCGTATGGCTCGTACAATTAAAGAACGTATGAATGTGCGTGATAATGAGGTGTTTACTCCTGTTGATCTTGTTAACAGTAAGACTTTGTCTTCTGTTATTAACAGCTTCTTTGGAACAAATGCGTTATCGCAGTTTATGGATCAAACGAATCCATTGGCCGAAATAACTCACAAACGAAGAATGTCAGCCCTAGGTCCTGGTGGTCTTTCTCGTGAGCGTGCTGGTTTCGAGGTTCGTGACGTTCACTACACGCATTACGGTCGCCTTTGTCCTATTGAAACGCCTGAAGGTCCAAACATTGGTTTGATCTCTTCGCTTTGCGTTTTTGCAAAAATTAATCGTCTTGGTTTCATCGAAACACCTTATCGTACTGTAAATAGTGCGGTAGTTGATCTTTCAAATGAAGGCATTAAATATTACTCTGCCGAAGAGGAGGAGTCTAAAATTATTGCTCAGGCTAACGCTGAGGTAGCTGCTGATGGCGCTTTTGTGAATGCAAAAGTAAAAGCTCGTCATGATGGTGACTTCCCATTGGCCGACAAAGAGAGTGTTGAGTTGATGGACGTTGCTCCGAATCAGATTGCTTCGGTTGCGGCATCTCTAATTCCTTTCTTAGAGCATGATGATGCGAACCGTGCATTGATGGGATCTAACATGATGCGTCAAGCGGTACCACTTCTTCGTCCACAAGCTCCAATTGTTGGAACAGGCTTAGAGGGCAAGTTAATAAAGGATTCACGTACACATATCGTTGCCGAAGGTGATGGTGTGGTTGAATATGTGGATGCAGACGAAATCGTTATTAGATATGATATTAGTGAAGATGATCTTTTTGTGAGCTTTGAAGGTGACACAAAACGTTATCGCTTAAGCAAATATCAAAAGTCGAACCAGAGTACAAGTATCGACGTTAAGCCGCTTGTTAAAAAAGGACAACGCGTTAAAGAGGGCGATATTTTGACAGACGGTTATTCAACTGAAAAGGGTGAATTAGCATTAGGTCGTAACTTGAAAGTGGCGTTCATGCCTTGGAAAGGTTACAACTTTGAGGATGCGATTGTGATCTCAGAACGCGTTGTACGTGAGGATGTATTTACCTCTGTGCATGTTGACGAGTACTCTTTAGAAGTTCGTGAAACAAAACGTGGATTAGAGGAGTTAACAAGTGATATTCCAAACGTAAGTGAGGAAGCAACACGCGATTTGGATGAAAATGGTTTGATTCGAATTGGTGCACATGTTAAGCCTGGAGATATCTTGATTGGTAAAATCACACCAAAAGGTGAGAGTGATCCAACCCCTGAAGAGAAGTTACTACGTGCTATCTTCGGTGAAAAAGCAGGTGATGTGAAGGATGCATCGTTAAAAGCATCTCCATCGCTTTCAGGTATTGTGATCGACAAGAAGTTGTTCTCTAAGATTGTGCGTGAGAAGAAGTCTCGCTCTCAAGATAAGCCGTTGATCGAGAAGATCGAGAGCGATTTTATTCGTTCGGCTGAGGAGCTTAAGGGTCGTTTGGTTGACAAATTATTCTCTCTTATTAATGGAAAAACATCGCAAGGTGTTAAAGATTATTTGGGCGTTGACATTGTAGCAAAGGGTACTAAGTTTACCTATAAGATTCTTCAAGATGTTGATTATATTCAAGTTAATCCATTAAAATGGACGACTGATAAGGATAAGAATGATCTAATTAAAATGGTTATTCACAACTATCTTTATAAGTATCGTGAACTTGAAGCGAAAGAGAAACGTGAGAAGTTTAATATTACCATTGGTGATGAGTTAGCAAATGGAGTTGTTCAGTTAGCTAAAGTTTACATCGCTAAAAAGAGAAAGATTACTGTTGGTGATAAGATGGCGGGTCGTCACGGAAATAAGGGTATTGTTTCTAAGATCGTTCGTCCAGAAGATATGCCGTTCCTTGAGGATGGTACGCCAGTAGATATCGTATTGAACCCACTGGGTGTACCTTCGAGGATGAACTTAGGTCAGATTTATGAGACCGTTCTTGCTTGGGCTGGTAAAGAGCTTGGTGTTAAGTTTGCTACTCCAATTTTTGATGGTGCAAGTTTAGATGAGATGAACGAATGGACAGACAAGGCTGGAATTCCTCGTTATGGTAAGACCTATCTTTATGATGGTGGTACTGGAGAGCGTTTCCACCAGCCAGCAACTGTGGGTATTATCTACATGCTTAAGCTTGGTCACATGGTTGAAGATAAGATGCATGCTCGTTCAATCGGTCCTTACTCTTTAATTACACAACAACCACTTGGGGGTAAAGCTCAGTTTGGTGGTCAGCGTTTTGGAGAGATGGAGGTTTGGGCACTTGAAGCATTTGGTGCTGCAAACATTCTACAAGAGATTTTGACTGTTAAGTCTGATGATGTTGTAGGACGTGCAAAAGCTTATGAAGCAATAGTTAAGGGTGATCCACTTCCAGAACCTGGAATTCCTGAATCACTTAATGTATTGTTACATGAATTACGCGGGTTAGGTCTAAGTATGAGACTCGACTAATATAGTATCAGGAGGATGCCTATCAAAAGTAGGTATCCTCTTTTGAAGTTTTTGGTAATAATTATTTTAGAAATCTTAATATGGCATTCAGAAGAGATCAAAAAGTAAAGAGCAATTTTACGAAAATCTCTATTGGTCTTGCATCTCCAGAAGAGATACTTGAGCGTTCAAGTGGAGAGGTGCTCAAACCCGAAACAATTAACTATCGTACTTATAAGCCAGAGCGAGATGGACTCTTTTGTGAGCGAATTTTCGGTCCAGTGAAAGATTATGAGTGTCATTGTGGGAAATATAAGCGTATTAGATATCGCGGAATAGTATGTGATCGTTGCGGTGTTGAGGTTACAGAGAAAAAGGTTCGTCGCGAGAGAATGGGACACATCTCTCTGACTGTACCTATTGCTCATATCTGGTATTTTAAGTCGTTGCCAAATAAAATTGGTTATCTACTAGGTTTACCAGCAAAGAAGTTGGACGCAATTATCTATTATGAAAAATATGCGGTTCTTAATGCAGGACCTCTTGCTGGTGAGCTAGGTCTTGGTAAGGATGGTAAGAAGGAAGATGAGATCATTATGCTTTCGGAAGATGAGTATATTGACTGCTTGGAGAAATTGCCACGCGAAAACCAATTGTTGGATGATAGCGATCCAAATAAGTTTGTTGCAAAAATGGGTGCTGATGCGTTATTTACGCTTCTAGCAAACATTAACTTAAATGACTTATCTAATAAATTAAGATATACAGCATCTATTGAAGGTTCGCAACAGCGTAAGAATGAGGCATTAAAGCGTCTTCAGGTTGTTGAAAGCTTCAAAGGTTCGCAAGATGTTAATAATCCGGAGTGGATGGTAATGAAAGTTATCCCAGTTATTCCTCCAGAATTACGTCCTCTTGTACCTTTAGATGGTGGTCGTTTTGCGACATCTGATTTAAATGATCTTTATCGTCGTGTTATTATCCGTAACAACCGATTAAAGCGTCTAATTGAGATCAAAGCGCCAGAGGTTATCTTACGTAACGAGAAGCGTATGCTTCAAGAGTCGGTTGACTCGTTATTTGATAACAGCCGTAAATCAAATGCGGTTAAAACAGAAGCGAATCGTCCTCTTAAATCGTTGAGTGATAGCTTGAAAGGTAAGCAAGGACGTTTCCGTCAGAACTTACTAGGTAAACGTGTAGATTATTCGGCTCGTTCGGTAATTGTCGTTGGTCCAGAGTTACAGATGCATGAGTGTGGTTTGCCAAAAGATATGGCGGCCGAACTATACAAGCCATTTGTTATTCGTAAGTTGATTGAGCGTGGTATCGTTAAAACTGTTAAATCAGCAAAAAAGATAGTTGATCGTAAGGATCCAGTTGTTTGGGATATCTTGGAAAATGTGTTAAAGGGGCATCCAGTGCTTCTAAACCGTGCTCCAACTCTTCACAGACTTGGTATTCAGGCGTTTCAACCAAAATTAATCGAGGGTAAAGCGATTCAGTTACATCCGCTTTCGTGTGCCGCATTTAACGCGGATTTCGATGGTGACCAGATGGCGGTTCACTTACCTCTTGGTAATGCGGCAATTTTGGAAGCTCAAATATTAATGTTGGCTTCTCAAAACATCTTAAACCCAGCTAATGGTGCGCCTATTACGGTACCATCTCAAGACATGGTGCTTGGTCTGTACTATATGACTAAGCCACGTAAAGGTGCTATTGGAGAAGGATTTAAATTCTACTCTCCTGAAGAGGTTAAGATTGCATACAATGAGAAACGTGTTGAATTACACGCTATTGTTCAGGTTAAAACAACCGATATTGATGCTAAAGGTGAGATAATTACTCGCATGGTTGAATCAAGTGTTGGTCGTATCTTATTTAATGAATTTGTGCCAAACGAGGTTGGATTCATTGATGAGTTATTAACGAAAAAGGCATTAAGAGACATCATTGGTCGCATTCAAAAGCGTTGTGGTACTCCACGTACTGCTGCGTTCCTTGATGATATTAAGAATCTTGGATATAAGATGGCGTTTGAAGGTGGTCTATCGTTCAACCTTTCTGATGTAATCATCCCAGCTGAAAAAGAGACCATTGTTAACCAAGGTTACAAAGATGTTGAGGCTGTTTGGGATAACTATAACAACGGTTTCATAACCAATAATGAGCGTTACAACCAGATTATTGATGTTTGGACGCATGTTAACTCACGCTTAACAAACACTGTGATGCAGCAGTTAAGTTCAGATAAGCAAGGTTTCAACTCTGTTTATATGATGCTTGATTCTGGAGCGAGGGGTTCTAAGGAGCAGATTCGTCAGCTTTCGGGTATGAGGGGTTTGATGGCAAAACCGCAAAAGTCTGGTGCAGAGGGAAGTCAGATTATCGAAAACCCTATCTTATCAAACTTTAAGGAGGGTCTGTCGGTACTTGAGTACTTTATCTCTACTCACGGTGCTCGTAAAGGTTTGGCGGATACGGCTTTGAAAACAGCGGATGCGGGTTACTTAACTCGTCGTTTGGTTGACGTTTCGCAAGATGTTATTATTGCAGAAGACGACTGTGGTACACTACGTGGTTTAGTTGCTACAGAGATGAAAAATAATGAAGAGATTGTATCAACTTTATACGAGCGTATTTTGGGTCGTGTATCGGTATTTGATATTTTCCACCCACATACAGGAGAGTTAATTGTTGCTGCTGGCGAAGAGATTACTGAGCGCGAAGCACAAACAATTGCCGATTCTCCAATTGAGATGGTTGAGATCCGTTCTGTATTAACTTGCGAATCACTTAAGGGTGTTTGTGCGAAATGTTATGGACGTAACTTGGCAACTGGTAGAATGGTTCAAATGGGTGAGGCTGTTGGTGTTATCGCAGCGCAGTCGATCGGTGAGCCAGGTACTCAGCTTACACTTCGTACGTTCCACGTGGGGGGTACAGCGGGTAACACTACTGCTAAGAATAACTTGACTGCTAAGTATGACGGTATTATTGAGATGGAAGATCTTCGTACTGTTCCTTCTACAACAGAAGATGGTAAAGAGGTTGATATCGTAATAGGACGTCAGGGTGAAGTTCGACTTTTAGATACAAACACTAAAATGTCGATTTCAAATCAGGCAATTCCTCACGGTTCTCGTCTATATGTTAAGAATGGTGACACCGTAGCAAAAGGAACACTTATTTGCGAATGGGATCCATATAACGCCTTGATTATTACCGAGAAAACTGGTAAGATTGTATTTGACCATTTGATCGAAGGATCGACTTTCAAGAAGGAGACCGATGAGCAAACAGGTTATGATGAGTTAGTTATCATTGAATCTCGCGACAGGACTAAGAGTCCAGGCGTTCAGATTGTAGATGAGTCTGGCGAAGTCATCAGAGGTTATAACTTACCAGTGGGTGCGCATATTGTTGTGGAGAATGGTCAGCTTGTGAAAGCGGGTCAGATTTTAGCAAAAATTCCGCGTGCAGTTGGTAAAGCGGGCGATATCACGGGTGGTCTTCCTAGGGTAACTGAGTTATTTGAAGCTCGTAACCCTTCAAGTCCTGCTGATGTTTCTGAAATCGATGGTGAAGTTTCGTTTGGTAAAGTGAAGCGCGGTAATCGTGAGATTATTGTTACTTCTCGTAACGGTGAAAAGAAAATCTATCTTGTTCAATTATCTAAGCAGATATTGGTACAAGAGGGTGACTGGGTTAAAGCTGGTGATTCATTGTCAGACGGTGCTAAAACTCCAACCGATACTTTACGTATTAAAGGTCCAACCGCTGTACAAGAGTATATCGTGAACGAAGTACAGGATGTATATCGTATTCAGGGTGTGAAGATCAATGATAAGCACTTCGAGGTTATTGTACGTCAGATGATGCGTAAAGTTGAGATCGTTGATCCAGGTGATACAAGATTCTTAGAGCGTCAAATTGTTGATAAACTTGAGTTTATGAACGAAAATGACGAAATCTATTCTAAGAAGTTTATCTTAGATGCAGGTGATTCTGCGGAGTTACAACCTGGTCAAATTATCACTTCTCGTAAGCTTCGTGACATTAACTCTTCGTTGAAGAGAAAAGGAATGAAGATTGCCGAAGCTCGTGATGCAAGTCCAGCTACAGGTACTCAGGTTCTTCAAGGTATTACTCGTGCGGCATTACAAACACAAAGTTTCATCTCTGCGGCATCGTTCCAAGAGACAACTAAAGTGTTAAATGAGGCTGCTATTAGCGGAAAAGTTGATAGATTAGAGGGCTTGAAAGAGAATGTTATTTGTGGTCACTTGATCCCAGCAGGTACAGGTCAACGCAAGTTTAATAAGATTATGGTCGGTACTCCTGATTTTGCAGAAGCAAAAGCTGTTGAAGTAGAAGAGTAATCTTTTTAGAAAATATAATGATAGATAGAGGTTGCAGCAATGCGACCTCTATTTCTTTTTAAGGATAGCCTCAGAAGAAAATGATGCATAATAAGCAAAAGTGAGCCAATTTTTATGACGTTTTTTTAAATCTAAGTGTATCTTTGAAGAATAAAACTGTAAGAATATGTCAGAAAATAAGAATCAGATTAATATTGAGTTAAGTGAAGAGGTGGCAGAAGGCGTTTATGCCAATTTGGCTATTATAACTCATTCGCCATCAGAGTTTGTTGTCGATTTTATACGCATGATGCCTGGAATGCCTAAAGCTCCTGTGAAATCGCGTATCATCCTAACTCCCGAGCATGCGAAACGTTTAATGTTAGCTTTGCGTGATAATATTAATAAGTTTGAATCTATTCATGGTCCTATTAAAACGGTTGACGAAGTGCCTTCGGGTGGCGGTATGATGCCATTATCTTTTGGTCCAACATCGGGAATGGCTTAATTGAGCGAACTCTTTCCCGATGATAAATCGATTTCTTACATACGCGGTATTTTTATTGGTACTCTCTTCGGGGTGTAGTAGTCAAATTGCTGCGCAAACTGAAGTGCTAAAAACGGGTGCTTCTCGAACTGAGTTATATGTTCCTCAAATTAAAGATAAGCGTGTAGCGCTCGTCGTTAATAACACATCATTGTTGGACGGTAGGCATCTTTTGGATACATTACTTGCTCGTGAAATTAATGTCGTTAAGGTGTTTGCTCCTGAACATGGATTCAGAGGGGATGCCGATGCTGGCGAGACGATTCAATCGGCTGTTGATAAAAAGAGTGGTGTAGCGATTTTATCTCTTTATGGAAAATCTAAAAAACCTAGTAAAGAGTCGTTAGCTGATGTTGACATAGTTGTATTTGATATTCAGGATGTTGGTGTGAGGTTTTATACTTATATCTCTACCCTAAAATATGTGATGGAGGCGTGTGCCGAGACTAATAAGCCATTAATCGTTTTGGATCGACCAAATCCAAATGGAGATTATATTGATGGGCCTGTTCTCGATACGCTATACACTTCGTTTGTGGGAATTGTACCAATACCTGTTGTTTATGGAACTACCATTGGGGAATTGGCAATGATGATTAATGGTGAAAGTTGGTTAAAGGGTGGAGGTAGATGTAATTTAACAGTTGTTCCATTGGAGAACTATGTTAGATCGGTCATTTATCCATTAAGTGTTAAACCATCTCCAAATCTTACCTCTTTAAGATCAATAAGACTCTATCCATCCCTCTGTTTTTTCGAGGCTACAGCCATTAGTGTTGGGCGTGGAACCAATTACCCGTTTGAAGTCATTGGTTTTCCTAATCCGCAATATGGGACTTTTACATTTACCCCAAAATCTATTGTAGGAATGGCCAAACAACCTTTGCAAGAGAACAAACTCTGTTATGGATTGGATTTGCGTGTGGGAGTTGAGCAAGATAGGTTCACGCTCAAGTATTTATTGGATTTTTATAGATTGACTCCTGATAAAAGTACATTTTTTACAACAGAGAAGTTCTTTAATCTTTTGGCAGGTAATGCTATCTTATTAAAACAGATCAAGGAGGGACACTCTGAGGAGCAAATTAAAGCCAGTTGGCAGAGTGATTTAGATAAATATAGGTTAATCAGAGGGAAATATCTACTGTATCCCGATTTTGAAATAATTGATAATAAATGAGATATCTTACATCAGTATATAGAGTTGTTATAGTTTTAATTGCAATTAATTTAATTTCTGCCGCAACTCTAAATGGGCAGCCCACTCGAAAAATCGAAGAACTTAATCAACTAATTTACTCGCCTGTGGTTGACTCATTACTCTCTTCCCTGAATAGAGATGAGCAAGTTGCACAGCTTTTTTGGATACCTGCATTTGCCATGGGATCAAAGGGTGATAGAGAGACAATCGCAACTTTAGTGGAGCAGTATCAGCCGGGAGGTGTTCTCTATTTTCGAACCGATCCCGAAATATTGGTCGATTTTACCAACGAATTGCAACAAAAGAGTAAAATACCATTAATCATCTCGTTAGATGGAGAGTGGGGTCTTGGAATGCGACTAAATCATACTCTCTCGTTTCCTTACCAAATGACATTAGGTGCCATTCAAAATGATACATTGATCTATAGGATGGGTGTTGAAGTGGCGCGTCAATTTAAGCGAATGGGGATGCATGTAAATTTTGCTCCAGTGGTAGATGTAAATGTGAATCCTGCAAATCCAGTTATAAATTATCGTTCCTTTGGTGAAAATCCCTATTTAGTTGCGCAAAAATCTATTGCCTACATGAATGGCATGCAAGACGGTGGAATTATGGCTGTAGCCAAACATTTTCCGGGTCATGGCGATACAAACCAAGATAGTCACAAAACACTGCCATTAATTCCTCATGATCGTGCTCGTTTGGACTCCATTGAACTCTATCCATTTAAGCAAATGGTGAATAATGGGGTTTTAGGTGTTATGTCGGGACATCTTGAGGTGCCAGCACTGGAGGCGGCAAAAGGGTGTCCAGCCTCTTTGTCTAAATCCATCTTAACTGATTTGTTGCGTAACGAGATGAATTTTAGAGGTTTGGTGATTTCTGATGCAATGAATATGAATGGCGTTAAGCGTGTTGGGCAGCCGGGTAAAGTGGATGCATTAGCGCTTATGGCAGGAAATGATATTATAGAGTTTACCGAGAGTTTGCCTGATGCCATTAAAGAGATTAAACTTGCTGTAGATAGCGGATTAATTAGTTGGGATGTTATTGAGCTGAAAATCCGTAGAGCATTGGCTCTCAAGATATTATTAGGTGTTGATGGTAAATCTGTTTTGACAAATAATCTATCCGAAGATCTTTCAACTCCTGCAGCCGACCATCTGAATCGTGAATTGTATAGAAACAGTCTAACCGTAGTTTCTGATAGTATAGATAACCGATTACCGTTACGCGGCGTGAGTGGTCGTAAAACTTTTGTGTTGACCATAGGTGATGATAATGGATTTTCGGAGATATTGAAAAGAGATTCGTTAATTCAATGTGCATCATTGAGTTATGTGGCTACGCCAAAGGAGATTTCTAATATCACAAAGAGATTGAAAGATGTTGATCAATTGGTTATTGCGCTCACTGATGTCAAGAAGATAAGTAATGCTAAAAAGGCTCGCAAATCTCAGAAAGTTATCCATTTTATCAATGAATTGTGTTCGAAAAAGGATCCGTTGTTGGTCTTCTTTGGAAGTCCGTATGCCATAGATGCGCTTAAAAACTACTCTAAACTTACGACTATTGTTATTGCTTATCAAGATAATAGTACGGTTCAGGAAGAGTGTGCTAAAATATTGTTAGGCGAGTATGGATTTAGTGGAAAATTGCCTGTTTCAATAGATAAAGTACGAGTAGCAGGATGTGGTCTGAAGTCGAGTTACCCAACTCAAGATGTTCAAAAATGCTCAATGCCAATTGCTCCAATTGTTCTCTCTGGCGAACGTCTTACCATTGACGTTTTGAATATAAAGGGATCATCTCTTCTTGTAAAGAGTGAAGCAGTTGCAACGGAACAGCCTTCTACGGTTGAGAGTCCATCCAAAACGAGTGATGAGAGCTCTAACAGTTTTTTTCGTAGAGTAATAAAGAGGGTTAGAGAGGGAAGGGGCGACTCGATACCAGAGGTCGTGCGTGAATCACAGGAGCAATAAAGTTTTAACATCTATAAGTGTGTTGAATCGTGCAAGCTGTTTTTAATTGGAAAAAGGTTGTATATGCATCTTTTTTAATAAATTAGGTTCGCAAAAACTCCTATTTTATGGGTCAGTTAATATCTACATTAAAAGAACGGTGTAACTTGAGTTATACATGCATTCGTGTGTGTCCAGCTAAGGCTATAAAAATTGAGGAAAATCATTCGCACATTATCTCTTCAAGATGTATTGGTTGTGGGAGATGTGTAACAATGTGTGCGCAAGATGCGATTGTCTTTAGGAGTGAAAGAGATAAGTTACATCAAATCTTGGAAAGTCATCAAGGAACTGTTATAGCCATTTGTGATCCAACCATTGCTGCTGAGTTTAGTGATATTACCGATTCGCGCAAGTTTGTGGCAATGGTTAAAGCTTTGGGATTTGATCGTGTAGTTGACCTCTCATTTGGCGTCGATGTTGTGGGAATAAAGTATCGGAAGTTGCTTGATAACTTTCAGGGAAAGTATTACATCTCATCAAACTGCCCACCTGTTGTAAGTCATGTCGAAAAATATCATCCTGATATAGTTGAGAATCTGGTACCTATTGTTCCACCATATATTGCAATGGCTAAAGTGTCGCGTCAACACTACGGATTTGACGCTAAATGTGTATTGATAACACCCTGCGTTGCCTCAAAAGATGATGTTCATCTCTTTTCAAAGAGTGATGGACAAATTGATGCCACAATATCGTTTGTTGGTTGCGAGAGATATTTAAAGAGAAAAATATTAGCGAAACAAACGTGGAGTTTAGTGAATTTGATCCTCCTGTTGGGAAAAAGGGTGGATTGTATCCTGTAAGTCGTGGGTTTGTACAAGCTGCTGGATTAAATCAGGATCTACTTCATGGACAATTAATTATTACAGAAGGTCATACGAATACAATAGAAGCAATATCGCAATTTGAGACTAATAATAGATTATCGCACCATTTAGATGTTTTTTACTGTAAAGGGTGTGTTTTAGGGCCTGGGACCTCTCCCGGTGGAAAAAAGTTTATTCGAAGAGCGCATGTCATTGATTGGATAAATAAGCGGTTAGAGAGTTTTGATGAGCAAACTTGGAGTTTAAATATCAAAAAAGCTCTAGAAATAGATTATACACGAAATTTCAAGCCGCATGATAGACGCTTAAAAATACCAACGGAGAAAGAGGTAACACAGGTACTGTCTGAAATAGGAAAGCCAAATAAGGAGGATCAGATGGGGTGTGGATCGTGTGGATATGCTAACTGTAGAGAGTTTGCTGTGGCATATACCCAAGGGCTCACAAATTTTGAGATGTGCTACACCTATTCAAATAAGAAACTTCATTCGACCATTAAAGAGCTCCATCAGTCAAATATCGAATTATTAGAGACTAAAGAGGCACTCCGAGAGAGTGAGGAGCGAGCAAGGCGTGAGGAGCAACTTGCGGTTGAAGCGTCTGAAATGACAACAGCCATGTTGCATAAAATTCGTGCTGGGGTTGTTATTGTAAATGAAAATTTACAGATAATAGAGGCAAACTTGGCTTTTATTAACATGATAGGCGAGGAGGCACGTGAAATTAATGAGATTATTCCTGGCCTAAAGGGAGCCGAATTAAAACAGTTAGTTCCATTTCATCGTCCTTTTACAACAGTACTACAAACAGGTGAAGATTTATTAGGAAGAGATACTACTTTTGGAGATGTTATCTTGAATGTTTCTGTATTTACCATTAAAAAGCACAATGTTGTTGGGGGTATTATTCGCGATTTAACGGCTCCGGAGGTTCGCAAGGCCGAAATTATTGAACGTAGTAAGACTGTAATTCAAGATAATCTAGAGACCGTTCAGCAAATTGCCTATCTTTTGGGCGAAAGTGCTGCAAAAACAGAGAAGATACTTAACTCTATCATTCAAACGCAACGATTAGGTGATCATGATGACGAAAGCTAATTTATCGTTTTATTTAGATATTGATTGTCATCAGGTTAACCACGATGAGGAGTTGGTGTGTGGTGATGTGTTTTTAATGAAGCGAGTTAAAGAGGAGGGTCGTACAATCTTGATTCTCTCGGATGGTATGGGAAGTGGCGTTAAAGCGAATGTTTTAGCAACACTAACTGCCTCAATGGCATACAACTTTACGGTTGGCAATTACGATGTTCAGAAGACAGCCGAGATTATCATGAATACTCTTCCTGTCTGTTCGGAACGTGGAGTGAGCTACTCAACATTCACAATCATTGATATTGACGACAATGGAGTTATTAAAATTGTGGAGTATGACAATCCCCATGTTTTAACCCTTCGTGGAGGTAAGATTCTTGATTTAAGATGGGAGAAATTTGCTCTGGAAGGAGAGAAAAACAGAGGAAAGATTTTGCGTACATGTACTTTTCAAGCGGAGGTAGAGGATCGGATGCTGTTTTGGTCTGATGGAATCATGCAATCGGGTATTGGAACGGCCAATCAACCTTATGGTTGGGGGCAGCAGGGGGTTATTGACTTTGTGCTAAGGAGTGTAGGTGCAATTCCTGATATCTCTTCAACTCTTTTGGCGAAGAAAATAGTTAATATGGCCGTCATCAACGATGGAGGAAAGCCTAAGGATGATAGTTCGTGTGGTGTGGTTTATTTTAGAGTGCCTCGATCGCTGCTTTTTATTAGCGGTCCACCTTTTACTGAAGATATGGACGAGGAGTTTGCCGAAAGAGTTCGTAGATTTAAAGGGAAGCGTATTATTGCTGGAGGCACCACCTCCGAAATTATTGCGCGTGAACTTAATTACAAATTTAAAAAGGAGATGCTTGTATTGGATGTTAATCAGCCTCCTATTAGTCAGTTAGAGAGTATCGATCTTGTAACAGAGGGCATAATAACACTTGGATATGTTAGTCAGATTTTGGAGAGCTATAAAAGTGAAACCAAACTTGGTCGTAGTGGTGCCGAGCAAATCGTAAAGCTCTTTTTGGAGAGTGATGAAATTCTGTTTTTAGTTGGAACCTGTGTGAATCAGGCACATCAGGATCCTAATATGCCCATTGAGTTGGAGATAAGACGCAGTGTGATTAAACGAATTGCTAATTTGCTAGAGAGTAAATTTTTAAAAGAGGTGTCGCTCGAATTTATTTAGCTATTGAGTAAGACTCCTCATTAAATCTTGCATCTCTTCTTGAGTAATTTTTTGGTAACCTTTTAACGGTTTAAAGAAAGAGTCTTCAATTTTTTCTTCACAAATATCAGAAGCCGTAAATGTATATCTTATTTTATTTACTGTAATGTCGAATTTAAGCATTACTCCTGGTATTTCGTTAAATGGACCATTAGAGTTAGGATTTTTAATGTTAATGAGATTCGTGTAATAGATCTCAATGGGTGCTATTGCATCATCATTGTCACTCAATAATGCTTTTTTGCATTTAATCCCACAAATTTCTTTTTCGAGTCCGTCAATAAGTGTTGTCTTTTTATTTTGAAGTTCGCTAAAAAGGAAATTTCCATCTCTTGCAGGTGATGTTAAGCTGACTTTTTTATCTAGTACCCTCAAATAGGTTGTAATCGAGTCTTTTTTGTATGGTTTTACCACATCGAGTGAAAAGAAATTGAGAGGTCCTTTAATCTTCGTGTAGGTGCTATTCTCTTTGAATAGTATCACCATTTGAGATGGTATTACAGACGAGAACGATTGAGGATTGACTTGAGGTGGAAAAGAGATGTCAAAAATGATTTTCCCTTCGCTAATTTTGTGTTGAATAATTGCCTCTTTTTTACATCCGCTAAATGAGAAAGCCACTAGTAGCAGTGCTCCAAGCAAAAATGTAGTTATAGATCTGTTCATCAACCGTTTTTTTTTGCAAAGTACGAAAACTTCATTATTTATTTACAAATTAAAACACTTTTTTTGTTAATATCTTAGGTTCTGATCATTTACTTTGTTAATATTAAGAACTTTTAAAAAGCAATAGGGAATGAAAAAGTTACTTGGAGATCATCTAAAGATAGAAGAGCGAAAGTTCTTCCATAGTTTAGTGTTTCCACTATTTATAGTGTTCATTCTTATGGTTGTAAAGCTGGTTGAGACGCTTGAAGGTATTTCTCTGGTGCGCTTTGGGGTAAAGCCACTACTCGTTGAACGGATATGGACAATAATAACAGCTCCATTTATCCATGGTAATCTCGATCATTTATTGGGTAATTGTACGTCATTTTTGGTGCTTGGCAGCTCACTTTTTTACTTCTATAGTAAGGCTGCTTATCGAATTTTCTTTACAATCTGGATTTTGGCGGGAGTGGGACTATGGATTATAGGACGTAACTCTTATCATATTGGATTTAGCGGAATTATTTATGGATTAATTCTATTTTTAATTTTGGGGAGTATAATTAGAGGGAATAAGGCTTTGGGTGCAGTGTCGTTCTTGGTGGTACTTTTTTATGGTAGTTTTATTTGGGGTATTTTGCCATTAGATGCTAATTTGCCTTATTCGTGGGAGGCGCACTTAGCTGGATCTTTAGCTGGCGTGATCGCCTCTATCTTTTTTCGAAATGTTAGTCCAAGTGGTTTGATTGTTGAGCCGAGGTATAGCTTTGAAGATGAGGAGGATAGTGAGGTTGCTGAATCGGATAGATATTGGGAGGTCTCATTTGAAAAGTCTGAAGATGAAAGAGGTGAGCGGAGTGAGAGTATAAATTGATAAAATGTGTTATCTGCGCTACAAAATAAGTACCTTTGAATCTTTAATTTTTTTATTTTGCGTAGTTAAATGGTAAAAATATAAGTTATGAAATTGCAAATTACGGTTTTTAAAATTGTAGCTCTAGTTGGGGTTGTTTTTCTTGTGCAAGCGTGTAGTACTGTGCCAATTACTGGAAGAAAACAGCTTAGCTTGGTTCCCGAATCGGATCTTGTAGCTATGGGAGTATCAAGTTACGGAGAGTTTTTAAAGGAGGCTAAGTTATCTACGAATGCCACACAAACCGCTTTGGTAAAAAAAGTGGGTAAGAATATTTCAGCTGCCGTTGATGCATTTTTGCGTGATAATGGAATGGGTGATAGAGTATCAAATTTTCAGTGGGAGTTTAACTTAGTTGAAAATGCCGAGATGAACGCCTGGTGCATGCCCGGAGGTAAGGTGGTGTTTTACACTGGAATCATGCCTGTTTGTAAGGATGAAGCTGGGATTGCGGTAGTAATGGGACACGAGGTGGCTCATGCAGTTGCCCGACATGGAGCTGAACGTATGAGTCAAGAAATGGGAATTCAGTTAGGCGGTGCAACTCTTCAAGCAGCACTAGCTACTAAATCGCAAGAGACGCAATCCATTTTCATGTCTGCTTATGGTGTTTCAACACAACTTGGGGTGTTATTACCTTATTCGCGATCGCATGAAACCGAGGCCGATAAGTTAGGACTTGTATTTTTAGCGATGGCGGGTTATGATCCATCACAAGCAGTTGAATTTTGGAAGCGTATGTCGAGTATGAGTAGTGGTCAAAAACCTCCACAAATATTGAGCACTCACCCAGCAGATGCGACTAGAGTTGCCGATTTGCAAGCGTTTTTGCCCGAGGCCATGAAATATTATAAAAAGAGATAATGAGTATCGAGATAAAAGAGAGACCCCTTATTTTGGTTACCAACGACGATGGTGTAACCTCTAAAGGGATTGCAGCGCTAATTAAAGCCATGGTTACTTTTGGTGATGTAGTAGTCGTAGCTCCTAATCAGAGTCATTCGGGTATGTCACATGCATTAACTGTTAAGCATCCGCTTTATCTGCATACCGTAAAAGAGGAGGCGGGGTTATCTGTTTACAAAAGTAATGGAACGCCTGCCGATTGCATTAAGATTGGTCTTCATAAAATTCTGGAGCGCAAACCCGATTATGTTGTCTCGGGCATTAATCATGGTACGAATAGCAGTATAAGTTTGCACTATTCGGGTACTGTTGGAGGTGCTCGCGAGGGGGCAATAAATGGTATTCCAAGCATTGGATTTTCTCTTTTAGATTACGATTCAGAGGCAGATTTTGAAGTATCGCTAGAGTATTTAAAAGATATCTTTAGATGGTTTATGGGGGTTGAACATCGCGAAGGACTATTTTTTAATGTAAACATCCCTGTTGTTGAGATCAAAGGAGTTAAACTATGCCGTCAGGCACGTGGAAAGTGGAATGAGGATTTCATGGATAGACGAGACCCGAACGGCAGACGCTATTTTTGGCTCATGGGAGAATTTGAAAATTTGGAGCCCGAGAGTACAGATACCGATGAATGGGCATTGAGTAATGGCTATATATCCGTAGTGCCATGCAGTTTGGATAGCACCGATAGACGCTTTTTGAGCGATCCTAAGAGTTTAATTAATTTTCCCCAATAAAGTGTTATGAGCAGTAGATTGAACAATTTTTTTGTTGGACTCTCCGTTGGAGTTTTATTTCCTATTCTAGCATCCTTTTTATATTATATTTTTATGTATAAGGGAGGAAGCTCATACTTAACTGTATTAATGCAACTGAATCAACTACATCTTTTTGGAATATTGCTCTCTGTTAGCGTGTTGCCAAATTTGCTAATAGCATACCTTGCCACAAGCTTTGAATATATTCAAACAGCAAGAGGAATTTTATATGCCACCGGATTTTACGTGGTAATAGCTACTATTTATCGATTTTTATTCTAGATATCTGTGAAGTACTACATTATTGCGGGTGAGCCCTCGGGCGATTTGCACGCCTCAAACTTGATGCGAGAGATTCAACTTCTCGATCCACAAGCCGACTTCCGTTTTTGGGGTGGCGATTTGATGCAGGCTGTGGGTGGAACCATGGTGAAACACTATCGTGAACTGGCCTTTATGGGCGTTTTTGCGGTGGTTACCAACATCGGAACAATCTTTAAAAATATTAAATTTTGTAAGGTCGATATTAAGGCTTTTGCCCCCGATGTGGTGATTTTTGTCGATTACCCGGGTTTTAATGTGCGCATTTCGGAGTTTACTAAAAAGGAGGGAATCACCTCATTTTACTATATCGCGCCTAAGGTGTGGGCTTGGAATACGGGTCGCGTGTATAACTTGAAACGTAATTTGGATAAGATCTTTTCGATACTTCCGTTTGAGGTTACTTTTTTCAAGAAGTATGGCGTTGAAGTGGAGTATTCGGGCAATCCTGTGCTTGATGCTGTTGAAGCTCGCTTAAATAAAGAGGAGAGTTTTGATGGTTTTATCGTTCGAAATAACCTTGAAAACAAGCCTATTGTGGCGATGTTAGCAGGATCGAGACGCGAAGAACTAATGCGTATGTTGCCCGATATGTTGCTGATGGCGCCTAAATTTCCCGAGTATCAGTTTATAATAGCGGGAGCACCATCGTTTATAATGGACGACTATGAGCCTTATCTGAAAAACAGTGATGTAAAGGTGCTCTTTGGCGAAACCTATCAACTTTTGCAGCACTCAAAGGCGGCAATGGTAACCTCGGGTACAGCAACGCTTGAAACGGCTTTAATGAATACGCCTCAGGTGGTTTGTTACCGCATGTGGGGGGGCAAAACCACCGATTGGTTACTGCATAAGTTTATTCTAAAAGTTGAGTTTGTCTCTTTGGTAAACCTAATTTTAGATAGAGATGCGGTGCGAGAGTTGTTTCAAACCAAATTCACACTCGTAACACTTGAAAATGAACTTAACTTGCTATTAAATAGCGAAGAGAGACGACGCGAGGTGTTTGCCGATTATGCCGAACTCAGACAATTGATGGGTGAAGCAGGAACGAGCAAAATTACGGCTAACAAGATGGTTAATTATTTAAATACAAGTAAGAAATAGAATGATTGCACTTTATAAAAAAGAGATTTCTCTATTTTTTAGCTCTTTAACGGGTTATTTGGTGGTAGGTTTTTTTGTGGTTACTTCGGGACTCTTTTTATGGGTTTTGCCAGGTCAGTTTAATCTTTTGCAGGGTGGATACTCTACTTTAGAGCCATTTTTTGCTTTGGCACCTTGGATCTATCTTTTTTTAGTCCCCGCTATTACTATGCGTTTTATTGCCGAAGAGCGACGAAATGGTACTTTGGAGATATTATTGACGCAGCCAATTTCGGAATTAGAGCTTATTGTGGCGAAATTCTTATCGGGGGTAACTTTGGTGGCTCTTAGCTTGTTGCCCGTAATATTCTACTATTACTCAGTCTATCAGTTAGGTAATCCTATCGGAAATATTGATGTTGGTGCCACTTGGGGGTCGTTTATAGGACTTTTGTTGCTAACCGTTGTTTATGTTGCAATTGGGCTTTTTTCCTCGTCGTTAACAGATAATCAGGTTGTTGCGTTTGTGGTTTCTATTGCACTTTCGTTTCTGTTTTACAATGGTATTGCTCAAATCGGTGATATGCCATTATTTGATTCTGGTCAGCAAATATTCGAGTTTATGAGTATCGATTCGCACTATTCGGCACTGAGTAGAGGGGTGGTTGATGTGAGAGATGTTATATACTTCATTTCCCTAACCTCGTTGTTCTTGTATTTCTCAAAGTTGAATTTAAAAATTGGTCGCTAACTACAATCACAATATCTAATGAAAATTAATTTTATAAATGCAAAATTGAGTTCCATAGCCATTGCAATTATTGCTTTTGTAGGGATAAATTTGGTTGCCTCTTTTTTATATTTACGATACGATTTAACCTCTGAGAAGCGTTATACACTTTCGCGAAATACCAAAGAACTTTTACGCTCACTTGATAAATCGGTACGAATAGAGATCTATTTGGATGGGGAGCTCAATTCTGGATTTCGATTATTGGCTAAGTCCACGCGAGAAATGGCCGATGAGATGGAGGTTTTGAGTGGCATTCATCTGCGTTATGAATTTATTGATGTGGCGAGTGTGAAGGATGAAGATAAGAAGCCGTTGCTGAAGATGTTATCCGAGCGCAAAATGGATCCGATTCCTGTTTTTGAAACACTTGAAGATGGCTCGAAAAAGCAGACACAAGTATATCCTTATATGGTGATGAAAATGGGCGATAAGGAGTTGGTGGTGAATTTATTGGAGAATCTTCCAGGTTTGTCTGGAAGCGAAAATTTGAATAAATCGATTGAGGTTTTAGAGTTTAAGTTTACCGACGCTATTCGTCGTTTAAAGAGTGATGTAAAACCCAAAGTGGCTTTTTTAGAGGGACACGGCGAGTTAGATGAATATGATGTGATGGATGTTACCCATCAATTATCACAATATTATCAAGTTGAGCGTGGCTCTATACAGCAAGATGCTTCTGTTTTAAGCGATTATAAGTGTGTAATTGTTGCTGCCCCAACCGCTCCTTTTTCTGAAAAAGATAAGTTCATACTTAATCAATATGTGATGAATGGGGGTTCGGTATTATGGTTGGTTGATGGTTTGGCGTTATCGCTCGATAGTTTGCAAGAGAGATCTACTAGTATTGGATTACCACTAGATTTAAATCTCGACGATATGCTGTTTAAATATGGGTTTCGGATAAATCGAGTGACCGTGCAAGATATTCAGTGTGCTATGATACCTGTAAATGTGGCAAAAATAGGTGAAGCGCCAAAGTTTGTACCAGCTCCGTGGATGTTTAATCCGCTGTTACTTCCCGCTCAAAATAGTCCTATCACTAAGAGTATTAATGTAGTTAAAGGGGAGTTTGTGAGCACCATTGATAGCGTAGGGGAGGACAATGGGTTGAAGCGCAAGGTTTTATTAGCCTCTTCGAGATTCTCTAAAATCTCGAAGCCTCCTGTTATGGTTTCGCTTTTTTCGGTAAACGAGAAGCCTAAGAAAGAGGAGTTTACCCATTCATTTTTGCCAGTAGCCATGGTTGCAGAGGGTGAGTTTCCATCTCTTTTTGAGTTCAGAGCCTCTCCGGTAGGAGTTTCTAATGTGCAAAAGGCCGTTTCGGTAGGTAAGAGTACGAAGATGATTTTGGTAGCCGACGGCGACTTGATCCGTAACGAGGTGCGCTTTAAAGAGTCAAATCCGCAAATCATTCCTTTGGGCTATGATGAGGTGAACCATCAAACCTATGGTAATAAGGACTTTATTGTAAATAGCGTTAACTATTTGGCCGATGATGGCGGTTGGATGGCGCTTCGAAATCGAAGTAATGTGTTGCGATTACTTGATAAGGCCAAGGTGGCGGAGGATGCACTTTTTTACAAATTATTAAATGTGGTAACTCCCCTTGTTTTACTCATATTGTTAGGAATTGGGTACAATTTTTACCGTAAGCGAGGTTAAAAATTAATTTTGGAACGATACAATGAATCGCTTTTTTGGTATCTTCGTTGTTCGCAAAAATAAAAATAAAGTAATACTATTATAAAACAGAAATAACATGAAATTTATTGTTTCAAGTACCGAGTTGTCATCTCATTTGCAGTCGGTTAGTAAGGTTGTAGCAAGCAAGCCTTCGCTACCAATTCTCGATCACTTTTTGTTTGTGTTGGAGAAGAATAAATTAACCATTACTGCTTCTGATTTAGAATCTACAATCGTTACCTCCTTACCAGTTGAGTGCAGTGAAAAGGGTACGATCGCGTTACCTGCAAAAATTTTACTTGAATCAATAAAGCGATTTGCCGAGCAGCCGCTTACTTTTAATGTTGATAAAGCAACCTTTGGTTTAGAGGTGGTTTACGATAAAGGTAAATTCAACTTAGTAGGATTAAATGGCGATGATTTTCCAAAAGCAACGGAGTTGAGTGCCGATGCTGCTAAGAAATTTGAGATAAGCTCAGATGCCCTATTGATGGGTATTAACAAGACTCTTTTTGCTACGGCCGACGATGAGTTGCGCCCAGTAATGAATGGTATTTTTATTGATTTAACGGAAGATGTTACCACTTTTGTGGCATCAGACACTCATAAATTGGTTCGTTACCGTCGTTTGGATGTTAAAACTGGTTTAGTTGGTGGATTTATCTTACCGAAGAAACCAGCCAGTTTCTTAAAAAATATCTTAAAAGGTGGAGTTAACGTGATGGTTGAGTTTGATGATAAAAATGCACATTTCACAACTCCAGAACATAAATTAGTTTGTAGATTAATTGAGGGAAAATATCCTGCTTATGGATCGGTGATTCCTCAAAATAGTCCTAATAAAATTGTAGTTGAACGTGGCGAGTTGGTTGATGCAATTAGTCGTGTGGCACTTTTCTCAAATGCGGGTTCAAACCTAATTACGTTTGACATTGCAGGAACAGAGTTAACTGTTTCGGCGCAAGATTTAGACTTCTCTTTAGGTGCGGTTGAGCGTATGGGATGCCAAAACGAGGGTGAAGATTTGAAGATTGGTTTTAAATCTAACTTATTGAGCGATATCTTAAGCAATATCTCGGCTCACGAGGTGGTTGTTTTATTGACCGATGCTTCACGAGCTGGTTTATTCTTACCATTCCAAACAACCGAGATCGAAGACGAATTGATGTTGTTAATGCCGATGATGATTAACGCATAATAAATTCTTATTATAGATTAAAAGAGGGAGAACGATGAGTTCTCCTTTTTTTGTTTTTAGGGGGTAGGGTTGCTATGTCACGATACGAGCAGAAATGGCTAAAATCAATATCAAACCCCCATATTTGAATGCAAAAGAGGTAACATTTTTCAATGCTACCTTTTGTAAATCATATTTGTGATTACAAAAATCACTCTAAAAGGAATACTCTTTCTTCAATAACTCGATAGATTTTTGCCACTAATGCCAGGTTGTAGTTAAACCTTCAGGCATTAATTATTATGCTTTAAGTTCATAATTCGTACTTCTACCTGCGACTGCTTCTTCTTTCTGCAATATATCTTTGTTTATCAAATCGTTTATATCTCTTATTGCAGTATCTTTTGAGCATTTGACAATTTTTGCCCATTTTGAAGAAGTTAGTTTTCCATCAAATCCATCCAATAGTTTATTAATCAATCTAATTTGTCTCTCATTTAATATAGCTTTTGAATGTTTTTTCCAAAAATCAGCTTTAATCAGTACTCTTGAAAGGATTATATCTGTCGATTTTAAAGCGTTTATTAGGCATTGCAAAAACCATATAATCCAATCAGTAATATCAAGATTTCCTTTTTGCGTTTTTTCGAGTATATCATAATATTGTTTCCGTTCTTGCCGGATTTGTGCAGACATGCTATAAAATCGTTGATTGCTTTTGTCAGCTCTCGCTAATAACATATCTGTTATAGCTCTGGTTATTCTTCCATTACCATCTTCAAATGGATGAATTGTTACAAACCAAAGATGAGATATTGCAGCTTTTATTACTAAGTCTATATCATCAGCATTATTGAACCAATCAAGAAATTTATTCATCTCTTGATCAACCAATCTAGAGTCAGGAGCCTGAAAGTGTACTTTTTCTCTACCCATAGCTCCTGATACAACTTGCATTGGTCCTGTTGTGTCATTTCGCCAATTTGCAACTGAAATCTTATACATTCCACTTCTGCCAGTAGGAAATAAGGCTGCATGCCAATCAAATAGTCTATCTTTAGTTAAAGGGTTAAAACAATTTTGAGTTGCATCTAACATCATTTCAACAACACCATCAATATTCCTGTCAGATTCTACCGAACCTGCGATTTCCATCCCCAATCTTCTTGCTATGGATGAACGTACTTGATCAGGATTCAAAATTTCTCCTTCAATTTCTGAAGATTTTATAACATCTAAAGTTAATGTATCCAATAATGCTTCATTCCTAAGATCAAAACCCAACGACTCCATTTTACCAATTAGTCGTCCTTGCAGGTTTCTGGCTTCACTTAGCAAATTAACAATATCTCCAATTCTCCAATTGAAGAGTGGCCAATTATCTTGTTGATATATAAAATTCTTCATTCGTTGCATATTGTGCAACGAAAATAGGTTTTATTCGTTGCATTATCAAATTATTCGTTGCAATTTTTGCTTCAATTATCAAGACTATTCGAAGCAATTTAGTTGAATTTGCTTGCAGGTAACCAGTGGCTTTGCACAAGTTTATTACGTTCATATACCCTTAAGCGGTTGTATTGCTACTGGATCAATCAATACGTTATTACTATTGAAGCACATTGTTATCCTTTTGTTGGCGCTGGTCTGCGACCAGTGACTTCGTTGTAACACGGTTCACAGAACCGCGTTAGCCTTTGGGTTATTTCGTTTTCATTGTAATGAGATATTCCATGGAATAATAATTTTTACATTAACAGGTTTCCCGTTAAGTTTTCCTGCTTTCCATTTCGGCATTAATTTCATTACTCTTAACATTTCATTATCAATGTCTTCCTGTAGATTCCGAATGACCTTCAAATCAGTGATTTGACCTGTTGTGTCCACAATGAATTCCACAATTACTTTACAACAAGCATCTATTTTAGCAGGATATTTAAAGTTTGTCACAAAAAATTCAAGCATTTCACTTTGTCCTCCAGGATATTCTGGCATTGAGTCAACTAAGACGTAGAATTCCTTTTTCGAGATTGAATCAATCTGTGATTTGTATTTTATTGGATCTGTTTGGTAATTTACACTAAACAACGGAGCAAAAGGGATAAGCAAAAGTGCAAGAATCAGTAAGATTTGCTTTTCTTTTTTTTAAAATCTAGTTTTAATTATCCAAAGATTCATTTTTCTCGTTTTTCTATTCATCGTAATTGTTGAAATCTTAATAAGCTCAACCCAGCAGATTCAACATAAATTTCATCAAAGTCAGTGGAGTCTGTTACCCCAAT
>JAGPHP010000257.1 GCA_018055415.1 Breznakibacter sp.
CGTGGTCAAAACTACTGCGAATACTACGAACTAGACGATTGTGTTAACAGCTTTTATGGCCCTATGGTGCCATCTACTGGCTATCTGGAGACATTTGACCTTATTAAGTTCTACGATAAAGGGATGTTGTTACTGCTTCCTAATCTCTCAAACTCATCTGAAATTAAGCAGGTAGGCGAGCAAAAACGAATGTATGAGGTGTTTCAGGAGTATCGCGAGTGGAACAAAATCTTGGACGTTGTTACCGTGGGCGATTTGAATAGCAAATTTGTAAATGGTCGTGCCGATAGCTTAATCAAAGTTTCGGAAGCTCTGCATGAGAAGAAAATTGGCCATATTGCCGACTCCATCATTGCCAAGGGTGGTGTTAAAGTGGTGCTTATTAGCGGACCAAGTTCGAGCGGTAAGACAACCTTTAGTAAACGTTTGGCTATTCAACTGATTGTCTCAAAACGCAAACCGCTCACACTCTCGCTCGATAACTATTTTGTTAATAGAGACGACACTCCTCGCGACGAGAATGGCGATTACGACTTTGAATCGCTCGATGCCTTGGATTTGAAGCTTTTTAATCAGCAATTAGTTGCGTTGTTAAACGGCGAAAGGGTAGAGATTCCTAAATTCTCGTTCGAAAAAGGGGAGCGCTTTTACGATGGAGATTTTATGCAGCTCAAAGAGGATGATATCTTAATCATTGAGGGCATACATGGTGTGAATCCTCAATTAACAGCCTCTGTTTCAGATGATGTGAAGTTTAAAATTTACGTCTCGGCACTAACCTCTCTCAATTTCGATCACCATACTCGTATTAGTACTACTGATAATCGATTGATTAGAAGGATCGTGCGTGATTATAAATATCGTAACTATTCGGCGCGCGATACTATTAGTCGATGGCCAAGTGTGCGTAAAGGCGAAGAGTTACACATTTTCCCGTTTCAAGAGAATGTGGATGTGTTGTTTAACTCGGCGCTCTCGTATGAATTGGCTGTTTTAAAGCAGTTTGCCGAGCCTATCTTGCTCGAGGTACAACCCAATCAGCCCGAGTATGGCGAAGCACGCCGTTTAATCCGTTTCTTTAGCTATTTCAAACCCCTTCATGCCGACGAAATACCACCAACCTCTATTCTTAGAGAGTTTTTAGGCGGTAGTAGTTTTGTGTATTAGCATTATCGATACTATGTTATTGGTAATTATGTGAAAGTGGTAATATCTTTTTAACGATTTAGAAGAAATTTTGTAACTTTGCGGTATGTGTAAAGATAAATTAATAACAGGATTGGATGTCGCTCGTCAAATGAGTAAAGCTCGTTTGATATTGAATAGTCAGGTAATACCAAGAGCCGAACTATTTGAGATACGCAAGAGAGAAGGTCGTTTAAGCGCTGAGTTGAAAAGTGCATTAAAATCAAATGCCTAAATAAGTTATTATTGCTGGATGTAATGGTGCTGGTAAATCTACCTTTGCTGCATCGTTTTTGCCTGATGGATTAATGTCATTTGATTACGATAAATTGTATCTTGAGTATTATAATGAGTTGCCTGATAGTGAGTTGAGAGATAAATTTGCTTTAGATAGGACAACTCGAGATTTTGAAAACGCCATAAAAAACTCCTTAGAAAATGGGTTGGATTTTTGTTATGAAACAAATTTTGATATTAATCCAATCTACTGGGCTGAGAAATTTAAACAGAGAGGTTTTGTAATTGGTATAATATTATTCTGCTTAGAAAATCAGGATATTGCAAGGTTGCGTGTTGCTGAACGCACTGAGTTTAAAGGACACTTTGTTGATAATCGAACTATTGATTTAAAATGGAAGGCTGGTTATAAAAACTTTAATAAGTTTTATAGTATTTTTGACAATATCTTAATTGTAGATAATTCAATTCAGAAAGATATCTATACAAACATTTTACAGATTGAACAAGGTGAATTGTTTTTAATGACAGATCAACTTCCTGACTATTTTAAGCATAGATTACCCAATATTTACAATCTGATTAAAGTTTAATGTATAACTCTATTTCCCTGCATAAATTTAAGTAGTAGAATGATTTTTTACTTATCTCCATGAACTTCCTCGCTCATCTTTATCTCTCAGGATCATCAGCCGATGTAAGAATGGGCAATTTTATTGGTGATTTTGTGAAAGGTGCGCAATATGGAAGGTATAAACCTGAGGTTCAACGTGGTATTTTGTTGCATCGAGAAATCGATAGTTTTACAGATACGCATCCATTAGTTAAAGAGTCTGTTCTGCTTTTAAAACCTGTCTATGGCAGATATGCCACTGTGGCAATAGATCTCTTTTTTGACCATTTTTTAGCTAAAGATTGGACTCAGTACTCTACTCAACCTCTTAATGAATATGTAGATGAGGTTCACAAACAGCTCTTATATCGCTATTTTCAATTACCTACAGCCGTTAAGCAGTTCTTGCCCTTTATCATCAAAAGCCGTCGATTAGAAAAGTACAAGGAGTTTGATTCGCTTGAGCGGTCGTTGGAAATTATGTCAAACAACTCTTCGTTGCCCGCCTGTCAGGTTGCCGCAATTCAAAATTTAAAGGATAATTACTTGGTTTATAATGAGCTGTTTGCAAACTTCTTTAAAGATGTGCGTAAGCATGTTGATGATTCAAATTTGAGGTATGAGGAGAGTGGGTTAGTTTAGTGAAATACATTAGAATTGATGGATTTGTAAAATAATGTATTCAAATTAACCATTAACCATTAACCATTCTCAAAACCTAATTATTTTCAAAACCTTATTCTTTTTCAAGTATCCATTAATCAACACTTTAGCATCGGCATTTGGTTTTCTACTGTAGAGTTGTTCTTTTATCTCTTCGAGGCTAGAGGTGGCAACATCTTTACCTATCCAACCAAAACCCTTAAATTGATTCTCTTCAATTACCACTATCGAATATTCGTTTACATTTCGACCATGATCGACGATGATGGCGTTAGGCGCGAAGAAACCTAGAGTGTCAACAGCTTTTTGTACTCGTTGGTTGTATTCTTCAACCGTTTCTGCTCCACAACAGATGCCGTTGCAAAGTTTAATTCCGTTGTTAAAGCAGGGTTTT
>JAGPHP010000085.1 GCA_018055415.1 Breznakibacter sp.
ATCAAAAGGAGCTAATTCACGAGGAGTAACCATTATATCATAGACCGCCTGATTAGAAACTAAGAGTTTTCCGTTCCTATCGGTAACCACACCTCGTGCAGGATAAACAATGATTTTAGGACGAGAATTGTTATCGGCCGAGAATTTATAAGAGGAGTCTACTACTTGTATGACAAATAGTTTTAAAGAAAAAATAATCCCTACTGCAATAATAATAATGGCTAAAACCAGAGTTCTATTACTATTTCCAAACACTATCGAGACTTTTTATCAAAATTAAATAATTCGGCAATCATGAGACAGATAATGGTAAAAAACGAACTTAACACCCATTTTAATACCGTATCCATAAAATGCGAGAAAGACCACACCTCAATAATAAAAAGTGCAAAATGGTGAATTAGAGTGGCTAATGTTACATATCTAACAAACCAAATCCAACCATATTGACTTGCAGAAGGGAGGGTATTGGAATCAAATCCCTCGCGAGGAGAGATAGCAGCTAATAAATATGGGCGCACAAATGCCAGAAAGAGCGTTGCCGAAGCGTGTATTCCCAAAGTATTTGTAAACAGATCAATTGACAATCCCGACAAGACGCCGAGAGACAAAAGCGCCCAACCTGAAATCTCCATTGGCAACATCAATATAAAGAAGATGTAAGCGTATGGGTTAATATAGCCACTTATCTGCATCTTATTCAAGACCAATGTCTGCATCAACATTAGAAAAATAAAAAGCACAAAATATTTTAGAATTATCTTAATCATTTTCCGTCTTCTGTTCTAGTGTTAGCTGTTCTAATTTAAGTTTATTCTCGACCACCTCAACATAGGTAAGCTTCTTAAAATCAACTGATAACAATACCTTAATTTCATAAAAACTCTCCCCTTCGCCTAGTTCAAGCTCCTCGATAGTACCCACAGGAATTCCTTCGGGAAATATGACCGAATAGCCGCTCGTTACCACCTGATCGCCAAGATTAACTTTAGCATGTTTGGGAATTTCGTTAAACGAGGCGATATCGTAACTCTCTTCAGCCCAAGCGAGTGAACCAAAATCACCCTCTTCCTTTAATTTAGCCGAGAGTTTAAAACGCGTATTTAGGAGAGAAATGACCGTTGAGAAGTTCTCGCTCACATCTTTTACCACTCCAACAACCCCTTGCGCTGAGATAACGCCCATTTCGGGTTTAATTCCTTGGCGCGAACCTTTGTCGATGGTTATGTAGTTAAAGCTCTTATTGACAGAGTTATTGATCACTTTTGCATTACGAAAAATATAACGCTGCCGACCGAGCGTGTCATGAACAGCTTGAGAATAGTCGCGAGCATTGCGGAAGGACGATGGCAGCTTACTTCTTAAATAAGCATTCTCTTCCGAGAGCTGAGCATTTACAGCTTTTAGATTAAAGTAGTCTGTTAAATCGCTAGATTGTTCGAAGAAGAAACCAGTAAATCCATTAGCAGAGGACAAAAACGAAGATCGTTGATAATGGTTAAAGGAGATAACCATTGAGAGGGTAATAAATTCTAAGATTATGAAAAGCCCAACGAAATAGTGCTTTGCAAAAAACTTGAATATCTTGATCATATCTGATTAGCGCCTAAAAACCAACAAAAGAGAACTCAACAAAAACTGAATGAAACAGCTTTGCGAAAATAGTTAAATTCAATTAACAACACGCAAAAAAAAGGCAAAAAGGGGATTTAAATAAAAATATTAGCGGTCTTTAATAATTTAGGAATATTAACAAGCTTAATTCGCTTTCCGGCAAGTTCAATCAGATGATCGTTTTTAAACTCAGACAGAAGTCTTATAACTGTTTCTGTAGCCGTACCAACCAGGTTTGCAATCTCTTCGCGAGTAAGTGTTATTTGAAGATATCCTTCGTCATCCAAATCAAATCCATCCATCAACAATAAAAGGACTTCGGCCAACCTTTCGCGCACACTTTTTTGTGCGATATCGGTAATATATTTATTAGATTCGCCCAATTCGCGACAAGTTAGCTTCATCAAACTCATGGCAAAATCGGGATTTGACTTTATTAAATAGGTTAAATTTTCGCCTGGCAAAAAGCTTAATTCAACATCAGTAATTGCTTCGGTGGTAGTGCATGCTAGCTCCTCACTGATAACACTTCGAAAGCCAACCAAATCGCCCACTTTTGCAAAACGAATAATTTGATCACGTCCATCAACGCCTGTTTTAAAAACCTTTAAAACACCCTTTGCTACAACATAAGTACCATTGATCCTATTCCCTTCACTATACACCACATCGCCACGATCAAAATGCTGTGTTACAATTACTTGATTAATATTATATCTCTCCTGAAGGGTTAATCCCGAAAAAATAGCATAGTGCTTAATATCGTACTTTTCGCTAAATGGAATGACGTCAACTCGCTTCATATTCAAAATTTTGAACAACTAAATTAGATTTTCTATATGAACAATACAACACCCTATTGGTTTGAATTTAATAATACATTAACTTTAAATATCTAAAAAATAAACAAGATGAAAACAGTTATCGATTTACATTGGGCGGGCAAGATGGCCTGGGAGACAGAGATAGGTGGTCACAAAATTCGGGTGGATGCCGCCGAAGATAGTGGTGGCGAAAATAGTGGCGTGCGTCCAAAACCACTCATGTTGGTTGCTCTTGCTGGATGTACAGGCATGGATGTGGTTTCGATATTAGCCAAAATGCAGGTGAAAATTGATGATTTAAACATAAGTGTTGAGGGAGATATGGAAGAGGAGCATCCAAAATTTTACAACAAGATGAAGGTTATTTACCATTTTAAAGGAGAAAATTTACCGCTCGACAAATTAGAACGAGCAATTTCTTTAAGTGTAGAGAAATATTGTGGAGTTATGGCTCTCTATAAAAAAGCAATACCTGTAGAGACTGAGATCAGAATAAACTAATGCGGCTGATATAAGGGGGCTACTAAACCCAATCCTGAGTAAAAATAGAGATGCTTGCTGATGGAGGATCAACAAAATTATTATATTTGTAAAAAGAGAAAAAATTGAAACAATATGAAGGATGTATTAACCTATAAAGGATTTGTTGGCTCTGTTCAATTTCTATCCAAAGAAGATAAATTTGTTGGTAAGATTACGGGTGTAGAGAGTGATGTTACATTTGAGGGAAACTCACATGGATCGCTTTTAGAGAGTTTTCATCAAGCAGTTGATAACTACATCGTCAAAACTGAAGCTCAATACAATGGTAAACTTAATTGTCCTATTTCGGAGGAGTTGCACAACAAGCTCACTCTTGAGGCTAACGACAGAGGTATATCACTTAATCAATATATAATTGAAATTCTATCCAAGTCCTAATAATCAAGTGTTATATTTAAATCGCAAAAAGGAGGTCTTTCACTAAAAAGCCTCCTTTTTTCTTATTATTATTTATAACCAATCTATTGCTGAACCGTTCTCTTTTGGGCAAAGGTGAATTGCTTAAAATTAGCCGTTAACCCAAATGAGTTTGTTACGGCGCTTAAATGATTCACACTTAAGGCATAACCAAACTGAAACTGCTTAATTCTCAATCCGAATCCGCCACTAAAACCAGTAAGTCCAGGTTTAACCTCGGTTTTCAACTCTGCGCGAGTGCGACCATTATAAGCCAAATCGATCCAAAAGTTGCGAGATGGAATAATCTCAACCCCAAAAACCATATGACGCAACAATTTGTTGCCAGTGGAGTAACTCTCTGAAGTAGTTGCTTTTCCGTTTTCGGTATCAGTTACTTGATAAGTTAAGTCCCAATTCAGTAAATTTTGAGCCGTAACAAGCAATCTCAAAGGGGCGTGAGCTAGGCGTTGCGAAAAAGCAATCGACAAATCAGGGTCAACCGAGTAAGTAGTGCTATTATCGTAATTGGTAAATTGGCGACCATAATTACGAAGCGTCACGCCGAGAGATGAGTTTCGGCTCAGAGAGCTGTAGTTAAATCCAATATCAGCCACCAAACCGTTTGAGCTATAATTCTCAAGCTGAGAGAAGATCGGTTTTATGGTAATGCCGCCACTTACATGCTTTGACAGTTTTCTTGAATATTGAAGATATAGGGCCATATCACTCCCTGTAAAAGTAGATGTTGGTACACCATATCTATCGTATCCCTCAAAAGTGCCATAATTAAGATAGTGCATGCCAACCGCAAAATTACCAACCCCCTTCCAGCTCTTTGCAAAACCTATGTAGCTATTTTTTGCATCCTCCATATATAAAGAGTAATTCGTAATTAACGACAAATCCATGGTGTCAGTTAAAAGAGCTGGATTTAGAACAGCCAAATTCATATCGTTATCAATTAACGATACAGGCGCTCCTCCCAAGCCAGATACTCGGGCAGATGTAGGTAACTTTAAGAAGTTATAAACACCCTCCCCTCCCGATTGCCCCAATAATGGAGTAACAGAAGCCACTAATAGTATAATTATGATATTTCGCATCAACCTCAATTTTCTCTTTTTAACGATAAAAGTAGAATAATAGTTTATAACTAAAAAAAAATATTCAGATTCTCCATTTTTCACCTAACAAAACAACACACCTCTATTCGTTTAAATGTGTTAAAAAAAGATCGATATGATCCACTCACCAACTCCACATTTCCAATTCAAAGTGTCAAATCAAAAAAAACATTAAATCACATCAAAACAAACAAACAACTATCTATCAATCTATTAAGAGTATCATCTCTAAAAATAAGACACTCTAAATGATGGTATATAATACTATTTAACAAATGCTACCAAATTGATACAAAACCAACATAATATTGTAACATGAATAAATTCATATCCGCAAATTAAACAAACAACAGATATATTTTTGTTATGAGAAATGGAGTAAAACAAATTATTATCTGGATGGCTTTAATTACGATCACCGAAATTTCGCAAGCCGCGAATCCAAAAATTTACATTGCCTTTCAGTGGCACATGCATCAACCTATTTACTATCCGTATGAGAACTGCCTAACAACAGATGCCTCGGGTAAGTACTCTTATTCTATCCTTGATATCCACACAAGCCGAACTGGACCCTACACAAATTGGCCAAAAAATGCAGTACAAAAGGGAATAGATGCTGGATTTCCAAATTTTGGAGCTCAGGTAAGTTTCTCTGGATCTCTTATTGAGAACCTTAATAATATTGAAGCGGCAGGAAAAGGTTTCTCTGGATGGAAATCAAATTGGATTGCAGCACGTGCTAATAAAACGGCCAAAGGAAATCCTCGTTTAGATATGGTTGGATTTGGTTACCACCATCCATTAATGGGACTAATTGACTACACCGACATTCGCAAGCAAATTCAGCTACATAAAACAGCCTTAGCAACAAGTTTTCCAGGGGTTGCTTACTCAAAAGGTATTTTTCCTCCCGAAAATGCATTCTCAACACGTGAAATTCCGGCTTTAGTAGATGAGGGCTTAGAGTGGGTTTTAGTTGACAATATTCATTTTGAACGCGCATCAGCCAACTGTCCAGTAGGTGATGCCACCAATCTATATCGTCCCAATCCGGCCGATGTACGTAATCCTGATCCTAACGATTGGCAAGGTTTAAATGGAGTGTGGTGCCCTTCAAAAATATCGGGAGCTTGGGCTCACAAACCTCACTATGTTTCCTATACAGATCCTTCAACTGGAGTTTCCAAGAAAATTATAGCCGTACCAACATCCCGATATTTAGGCAACGAAGATGGACGTGGTGGATTTGGTGCACTAAATTATGAAAGTGTTTTAAGTCAACTCGCAGCAGCAAATACCGACCCTGCACATCCTATTCTCGTGGTATTACATCACGATGGCGACAATTTTGGAGGTGGAACAGACTCATATTACGGCTCCAATTTTCAAAACTTTGTTGATTGGTTAAAAGGAAATAGCAATTTCGAATGTACGACCGTACAAGACTACTTGGATATGTTTCCTGTAGCAAACAACGATGTAATTCACATCGAAGATGGAAGCTGGAGTGGTGCCGACAATGGAGATCCACAGTTTAAAAAATGGAATGGCGACCCTGGAACTTATTCTGGAGCAATAGGAACATACAGTCCTGATAGAAACAGTTGGGGCGTTATGACTGCAGCTAAAAACATCATGGAGACTGCTGAAAAAATCAACCCTACAGCACAAGGCACAAAAGATGGTTGGAAATACTATTTGAACGGACAAACAAGTTGCTACTGGTATTGGGATGGCACCGAAATTTGGGATTCAAACCCTGCTCGAGCAGCCACACTAGCTGTAAATGCAGCCCTTGCAACCGCAAAAAGCGGAACCGATGCAACTGCTCCATCCATGTATATTCCGCAACGAATCCCTTATAATCCAGGTGGTATCGAATGGACATCGGTAGGATATATGCCTACAGACTTTAAAGTATGGAGTTATGTATATGACATGAGCGGATTAGCCTCTGTAACACTAAAATATCGTACTTCAACATCCACCAAAGTATCAGCAGATAATTTGACGTATGCTGGCGGTGCAACAGTTAGCAGTTGGACGAGCATAGTGATGACCCCTACAAGCATCGCTTCCATAACCAATCCTGTTCCAACTTACAAAGCCGATGAATATTCGGGAATGATAACTGGACTCAAAAACAAACTCGTTGATTACTATATTGAAGCGACAGACGCTAAAGGGAATGTTCAAAAATCGGATATTTTTAGCGTTTGGGTAGGAAATGGAGATGGTACAAATCCGAATGCACCAACACTAACGGTATCTCCCGTAGGAGGAACTTATATTGGAGGAACAAGCGTAACACTCTCCTCTACAGGAGGTACTGCCCCTGTAAACATCTATTACACAACCAATGGCACTACACCAACATCTGCCTCACTAAAATACACACAACCCATTAGCATTACCACAAATGGCACCGTACTTAATGCCATAGCGATTGACGCTTCGAGTATATCATCAGCGGTAGCATCGCACACCTATATAACCGAGGCAAACAGCACAGGTATTACTATTAAATTCTTAAAACCTGCTTCGTGGACATCGGCAAAACTCTATTCGTGGTATTCAAGTGGTGGTGTTGACGTAAAACCTGGCGGAAACTGGCCTGGCGCAACTATGACTCAGCTAGATGGGACAGAATGGTATAGCTACACCTTTTCACCATCCATCACCTCAGTAAATATTATCTTCACTAACGGATCGGGCGTGCAATCATCAAATATTACCAATGTACAAGTTAGTACCTGTTACGAATTTGTAGCACATCAGCAACCCGCCAAAGTGGTAGCATGTCCACAAACCACCTCCATCGATGATGCACCTAACTCAGCCACCGAATTACGCATCTATCCAAATCCATTAAACACATCGGCATTCATTGAAATTAATACCCCTAACGAAGAGGAGTTTAAAATCAGTTTGATCAATATGGACGGGCGGACAGTACAACGAGGCGTAATGTCTTCAACTGAACGCAGGGTGCTACAACGCAACTCACTTCCAGCAGGCATCTATCTCTTAGAGATTCAAGGAACTCAATCGGGGGTGAAACAGAGTAAAAAGATCATTATTAATTAAAAGATAAATTTCACAAACACTCATTATGAACAGAAAAATTTTCAAAACAGTTGCAATTATCGCAATAGCGCTACTTTCGGTTGTTGGCAAGCCAGTTATGGCACAAGTGCCCGCGAATTGTGGTGATGTAATGCTGCAAGCATTCGACTACTATCCAAAACCGATCGAACTTCCAGGCTTTCCTCAATTATCGGTTAACGACTCTAAATGGACGACACTAAACAGCCAAGTGGTTGAAATTGGTCAGTCGTTTCAGATGATTTGGTTACCACCAAGTGGATATGCGGGGGGGGCAGTAGGCTCAACCAACATGGGCTATTTGCCACAATATTGGTTTACTCAAAATAGTGCTTTTGGATTGCAAGCCGACTTAAAAACACTAATTGCAAATTTAAAAACCAATAACTGTAAAGCCATTGCTGATATTGTGGTAAACCACAGAAATGGTATTACCGATTGGTGTAATTTTGCAACCGAAAGCTATAATGGCGTAACATACACCCCAAATTCTTCGTGGATTTGTACCGATGATGAATCGAGAGCAAAGGCTCCAGCAGGATGTAATAATCCACAAGGAGCTGCCGACACAGGCGAGAAGTACGATGCTGCCAGAGATTTAGATCACACAAATAGTCAAGTTCGTGACGCGATTAAAGGTTACCTCTCTTTTATGAAAAACGAGATGGGTTATTCGGGTTGGAGATACGACGTTGCTGCAGGTTTTAGTGCAAGCTATGTTGGTGAGTACGATGATGCTGCTGGAGGATATTTTTCGGTGGGAGAAGTCTTAAAATGCGACTACACAGCGGTTGAGACTTGGATAAATGGTACAGGCAAAAAATCTACCGCTTTCGACTTCCCATTTCAATGCTCGGTACGCGATGCTTTTAATGGTGGCGATTTAACAAAATTAGTTTGGAAGTTTCTAGGTACAACAAATCAACCAGCTGGTTTGATTCACAACCCAGATTTACGACGTTACGCAACGACCTTTATCGAAAACCACGATACATACCGTTATGGTTTAGCTTATACTGGAAATATTCCGGCAGGAAATGCTTTCATGCTAGGTTCACCAGGCGTTCCTACAGTCTATCTGCCTCATTGGATTGCTTACAAATCGGATATTAAAAAGATGATTGCCGCACGTAAAAAGGCTGGACTTCATAGTCAAAGTGCAGTTGTTGTTTTACAAACTGCAAGCAACATTTATGTTGGTGAAGCAACCGGTACAAATGGTAAATTAATCGTTAAAGTTGGCTCAGGAAGTTACTCTGCACCAACTGGTTACACCTTAGAATGCTCTGGTACCGATTGGGCAATTTGGACTAACAGCACAACTCCAACAGGCCCAACAGCATCTATTTCGCCAGCAGGAGGATATTATGCCAGTGGCACAAACGTTACCCTTTCATCTACAGGCGGTACTGCTCCAGTAAAAATATATTATACAACCAATGGTTCAACACCTACCTCATCATCAACCTTGTACACAGAACCGTTTAAGGTTACAGATGCAACCGTAAAAGCAATTGCTATCGATAACTCAAGCATTGCATCGCCAATAGTAAGCGAAACTTATACGACTATTTTACCATCTGATATTGATGTTCACTTTAAAGTGCCTTCAAATTGGAGTACCGTAAAAGTATGGGCTTGGAAAGGAACAACCAACTTTACTGGAGGTGTATGGCCAGGTACCGCTCTTACTATAACAGATGGATATGTAGTATTCTCAACTCCAGCAACAAATTCGGGTTTTAGCATCGTCTTTAATAATGGTGATAATAAGGAACAGACAGTTAACATTACAAACGTCACAGGAACAGTTTGTTACCAAACTACCACATCAACGGGTACATCGCCAAAGAAATACAACGTGGAGGTAATAACAGGATGCTCAACTGGAATCGATACTGAAAAGCAGGCATCGGCGGCTATTTCAATATATCCAAATCCAGCCAAAGAGAGCGTTACAATTGAATCAGACAACAACATCTCGGAGGTAAGAATATACTCAATTTATGGCACTTTAGTTAAGTCCGTTTACGTGAACTCAAATAGCCAAACAATTGAACTTTCGGGACTTCCAGCAGGATACTATAGCGTAGTGGTGATTAGCGAAAATGGCGATCAAACTAACACAAAACTAATAAAAAGATAGAAGATTATAATTCCCTTATTTACAAAAAAAGACCTCCAACAATGGAGGTCTTTTTTTGTAATGCAGAGCTCTGCCCCACTCCACCTAACCTAGCGGAGATAATTCTTTTGCGTTGGGGATGGTAGTGGAAATCCTTTGGGGCACTTTTGTCGAGTTTTAGAGATCTTGAAGGGATTGGCGTGAAGAAAGCGTGCCAAAAAGATTCTTTGCATGCAAAGCGGCAAAGCCGAGCGGAAACGGACAGCCCGGCGCAAGGAAACGCCCAACCCATTTTTGAAACCCTTTGCATTTTAACTAAAGGGTAATTTAGAGCGTTTGTCCTTTCAAATAAGCCGTTCGTCGATTTACTCATTG
>JAGPHP010000258.1 GCA_018055415.1 Breznakibacter sp.
GGCATATCAAAACTCTCGGAACGACTACCTGTTCCGCCATACACAAGCGGGTTGATATCGATACCCTCACGAATAAAAAAGCCCCCAGTGCCCGTTGGCCCAAGCAACCCTTTATGTCCCGTAAAGGCAAACATCGAAACACCCCAGCGATCGAGTTCAAGAGGTTGTTTTCCAACAGATTGAGCACCATCAACCATTACAGGAATACCATCTGAACGGCGCACAATCTCCTCAATGGATTGAATAACGCCATTGACATTACTTTGATGGTTAACGACAATGAGTTGCGTGTTGGGTTTAATCGCGGCAGTTATCATATCTACCATAATAAAACCATCGATATCGTGCGGCAAAACGGAGTAAGTAACCCCTTTTATTTTGCCCAGTTGTGTGAGTTTGCGCATGACACAGTTGTGCTCCAAGGGAGAGACCAACACGTGGGCATTTGGCTTTAGAAATCCATCTAACAACAGATTAACAGCATAAGTAGCACCCGACGCAAAAGAGAGCTGCTCTTCGTTTTTAACGCCCAATTGCTCGGCCAACTTTGTTCGGCACTCCTCGACTAACGACGAAACCTGAAAGTTGCGTTGATAGGCGCCACGGCCATAACTGCCACCAAGTTCATTGAGGTAATAGGCAATAGCCTCCGATACCGCTTGGGGCTTAGGAAAACTGGTACTTCCGTTATCGAAATAGGTGAGACAAGTGGAGTTGTTCATGGATTTGTTTTTGTCACGCAAAGACGCTAAGGCGCAAAGATTTTATTAGCTCTCTTACTAATAAATACAAAATTTAAGGATATACAATATGTCCTGTTTTGGCCAGAATATTGGTAATTTGATACATGTTAGATACCATACCCACTTTAATCTTGCCTTTAAGTTGATAGTAATCAACGCAGGTTCCGCACACAAGAACGGTTACTCCAATATCTTCAAGCTTTTGGAGTGTGTCGGCGGTATCGGTTCCCTCGGCGGTTAAATTTACACCGCTGTTATAGAGTACAACGTGCGTTGGTTTTACATCGGCCTCGGTTAATGCATTGATAAAGCCACGCATTAAGATAGCCCCCAACTCATCGCTTCCCTCGCCCATTTTCTGACTCTTTATGGCCACCACATATTTATTGGATGGCTGACCTGGTACTTCGCAATAAGCTTCAACATCTACATTTTTATCTACCAACGCCTTTTTACCACTTATAAGATAAGACTCTCTCAGTTGCTTTGAAGTTGGATTAGCACCGGCATCTTTTAGGTAACTCATAAGATTGTTAAACGAGGTTTCGTTATCAGTCATGATGGCAAACTCATCGCCCCCATTAATCTCATCTAAACCTTTTTTTGCCATAATAAGAGGCGTTGGACAGAGGTGTCCGCGTGTATCTATTTGTTTCATATTTTATTTTTTCAAGATATAGAATAGCTACTACAAGTGCCCCTCATACAAATCTGCAATAGGAAAAATCATATCGTAATCATTCCAATTTATATTACCATGTATAATTTGAAACTCTTGAAATCTCAATTCGTCGAGATACTTGCGAATAGAAGGATGCAATGATGACTCAAGAAATGATTTAAAATCGACCAACCGATTTGTATCATCAGTAAAATAAACCCTTATAGCGTAGTCGCCAATATATTTAGCCGACTTCACCTCAATCAATTCTACTTCAGTTTTATCGTATTCTTCTACTATTTTCATTTTATGCGGGTATTAATTTTCTCAAACTCAATATCTTTATGATAGACAAAATAATCAATCCACTTTTGCACAATCCTATCGGAATAAATCTCTAAAAAGTCCTCAAAGTCCTTCAATTTAGATCCAACTAGCGGCCTAGACCCCTTAACTGCTTTTATTTTAATTTCAACTATTTTACCATCTACAATATAAAATTCTGCTTTACATTCAAGTCCATCATAACTTGCATGAACATGTATAGGTTCGTGTTCGTTGGAATAAAAAAATATTACGATTCCTAAGTATTCAAAAATTTTAGGCATAAAATTACTGTTTTTACAAATTTAAATAATCTAGTAACCAACACCAACTATATTGAAGCATTATCCTAAAATTCTAGAATTCTCCCCACCATCTCCTCCAACGCCTCATCGGCCCAAACGATTTCACGCTTTTCGGATTTCCGCTCAGCAAAGCCATATTCATAGGTTTTATCGTAGTAAGCAAGTAAAATTTCTGCTGCTAAAGCAAAATCACCTACCTCAATAGCCTCCTTTGCTCTTTTTGCCGCTACACCGCCCAAACGTTTGGTGATACGTTCAACGGCATTTAGGAGATCCTCTTTATTGCAAAGGGTATAATCACGAACGAGCCTCTTGACACGCGTTTCAAGAGGAACTTGCAACCTTATGAGTAAGCACTTTTCCATATCGGCAAACATCTTTTGAGGGATAAAGACCTTGCCAATGGTGCGACTCTCATTTTCGAGCCAAACAGGTTTTGCTATGTCGAAGGTTAACATCTTTTCAAAAATCATATTCTCAAACTGCTCGGTTGAGGGTTGTGGCAACTCGCCAATAGCACCAAAGCTTGATCCCTTGTGGTGCGCCAATCCCTCTAAATCAATCACTTGATTGCCAGAAGTTTCCAACGCTTTAAGCAGATCAGTTTTACCGCTTCCGGTTGCACCTCCCACCACAATATAGTTCCACGTTTTTTGCAAATAGTGTCCAAACTCGCGCCTATAAGATTTATAACCACCCACCACTGTATGCGCCTCAATACCAGCGGTATTAAAGAGCCAAGCCACCGAGTTACTGCGCATTCCGCCCCGCCAACAATAAAGCAATAATGGGTTACCGTTATAGAGCTTTCGGGCTTGCGAGACCATAGTAGCCATGCGAGGCCCCACAAATTCGAGTCCTTTATCGATTGCGGCATCTTTGCCCATCTTTTTATAAAGAGTACCCACCACCACACGCTCCTCATCGGTAAAAAGAGGAATATTTACAGATCCGGCAATGTGTCCCTGCTTAAACTCAGCAGGGGTGCGCACATCAATCACTACAGATTGTGGACGAAGTTCAAGGAAAGTGGAGATAAGGATTTTCATG
>JAGPHP010000259.1 GCA_018055415.1 Breznakibacter sp.
TGAGACGCCAAAGAAGAAGTCGTTCGAAGCTTCTGAAGAGGAGAAGCGACTGTTCGGATTCAAACTTTTTAATTCTGATAATCTCTCATTTGAGCCCAATGTGAATTTACCGGCCTCACCATCCTATATTCTTGGACCGGGTGATGAGTTGTTGATCTCCGTTTGGGGTAATTCGGAGGCCACTTACAATACTGTTGTAGATAAAACAGGTGTAATAACAATACCAGCTGTTGGAGCCATTCGCGTAGGTGGTTATAAATTTGAGGAGGCTCAGAAGATTATCACGGCTAGATTATCATCGATTTATAGCGATATACAAAGTGGAAATCCACAAACTTATGCATCGATTACATTAGGAAATTTAAAGTCAATTACAGTCAATGTTATAGGAGAGGCATTTACCCCCGGAACGTATGTGTTACCAGCCACTGCAACGGCATTTAACGCGCTCTATCTGTCTGGAGGCCCGAATATTTTAGGATCGTTTAGAGATATACGTGTTATTCGTGATGGTAAAGTTTTTAAAACATTGGATGTATTTGATTACTTGATCAATGGAAATAGTGAAGTTAACTGTAGCTTAAGCGATGGTGATGTGATTCTTATCCCTACATACGAATACCGTGTAAAGATTGGAGGCGAAACTAAACGCGAGGGTATTTTCGAAGCTAAAAAAGGCGAAACTTTGGCCGATCTGCTTAAGTATGCAGGTGGATTCAAAGAGGATGCTTATAAAAGTAGGGTAGAGTTGTACCGTAAAAATGCAAAAGAATACTCGTTTGTAGATGTTGATTCTGTTTTACTTGGATCATTAACGGTTCAAAATGGCGACAGTATATATGTTGGTGCTATCTTAAATCGTTTTTCTAACATGGTCACCATTAATGGAGCTGTCTTTAAGCCAGGTAATTATCAATTATCGGATTCACTTAGTCTAAAAACATTGATCGAACGTGCAGATGGTCTTAAGGAAGATGCTTTTCAGAATAGAGGTTTAATATCTCGAGAGAACTTCGATTTAACCCGCTCAAGCATCTATTTCTCACCTCGTGATGTAGCGTCAGGATCTGCAGATATAACACTCCAGAAAAATGATGTTATTACCATCTACTCGATTTTTGATCTCAGAGAGGAACAATATATTGAAGTTTTTGGCATGGTCAATTCACCAGGTTCTTTTTTGTTTGAAGAGAAAATCACGCTTAACTCTGCCATTCTAATGGCTAATGGTTTTAGAGAGAGTGGTTCTGAAATGGTGATCGAGGTTTCTCGTAAACTACCGCACGAAGAGACACTTAAAGTAGGTCAGCCTATCTCAAAATTATTTCAATTTAATGTTGATAGAGACCTGAAAATTGCAGGTAATGATGGTGATTTTGAATTAGAACCATTTGATCAGGTTTTCATCCGAAAGGCACCTAGCGCGCAAATGCGTGCAACGATTAAAGTATTGGGTGAAGTTTCATATAGTGGAGAGTACTCTATCTCGTCGAAGAAAGAGAGAATTTCGGATATCATCAATCGTGCTGGAGGCATAACACCTGACGGGTATGTTGAAGGCGCCATTTTAACTCGTCCAATAATACTGTCTAAAACGGCGCAAAAAATGCGTGAGGAGATGATGCTTAAAGATTCCTTACTCAAATTTTCTAGCATGACCTTTGAGGTGGTGGTAATTGATCTTAAAAAAATCTTACAAAATCCAGGAGGTCCAGAAGATATTTATGTCAAAGAGGGCGATGAGCTTACAGTCCCATCAGAGAAGCAAACGGTAAAAGTTTCTGGTGAGGTAACCAATGGGTTATCGTTAACATACACAAAAGGGATGTCTGTAAAAAAATATATTCGAAAAGCAGGCGGTTTTGGCGTTAATGGTAAGAGAAGTCGAACCTATGTTGTATATCCAAATGGCGAGTCGGATGTAACGAAAAGAAGACTTCTTTTCTTTAACGATTATCCTAAAGTTACAGCTGGATCCGAAATAGTTGTCCCAACCCGTCCGAAACGCGAACCAATGACTGCTGGAATGTGGATATCGATTGCATCTGCAGCCGCTTCGATTGCATTAACAATTGCAACAATCTCTTCATTAAACAATAATTAATAACCAAGATGGAGAATAAGCCAATTATACAAAATGACGAGATTGATTTAATTCAGTTGTTTAAAACTATTTGGGCAGGACGAAAAATCATCTACCTAACAGTTGCTCTTTTTTTTATCATAGGTATAGTCGTAGCTGTTACAAGTCCCGTTAAATATAAAGCCTCGGCAACCTTACTTCCTTCAAGTGAGAAGAAGGGTGGAAGTTTGGGTGGATTAAGCTCTTTGGCTGGATTAGCTGGAATTAATCTGGGGGGACTAGATGCATCAGGAATAGATCCTTCGTTGTATCCTCAAATTGTAGAGAGTACACCATTTAAAATGGAGTTAATCAAACAGAAATTTGACTTTGAGGGGTTTTCTGAACCAGTCTCGTTTTTAGAAGTCGTAAGTAAAAAACAACCAGAATCATTTGGGTCGCTTCTATTGAAATATACAATAAAGTTACCTTTTACCATAAAAGATGCGTTGAGCTCAAAGCCATCTACTGTATCTGGTGGGAGTAAGAAGTATGCTGTAGCAGTAGAAGAATTTTCTACAGGAGAGCAACAAGCAATCCAGCACGTTTCTAAAATTGTTAAAATTACGGTTGATTCTAAAGGAGGATTAGTGACAGTTGAAGTGGAACTTGGGCAAGCCACTTTAACTGCCGAAGTTACAGCTAAAGTGGTAGAGTTGTTACAACGATATGTGATAGATTATAAAACAAAGCAGGTAAGAGATAAGTTGGCATTTATCGAGAAGAACTATGAAGAAAAACGTTCAGATTTTGAGAGAGCCCAAAAAGCACTTTTAAATTATAGAGATCAAAATAGAAATGTAGTTTCAGAGCGAGTTAATATTGATTATCAGCGGTTAAGTGATGCATACGATTTGTCTTCTACTGTTTACAAAGGCGTTGCTCAACAATATGAACAGGTGAAGTTGCAGGTAAAAGAGGAGACACCTGTTTTTAGTGTGATTGAGCCTGTACAGATG
>JAGPHP010000260.1 GCA_018055415.1 Breznakibacter sp.
GTATTACAGGTATTATTTCGAGCGATAACATCCTGCATAATATCTTTAAGCATTTTTGTATTGGCAAATAAAACACACCTCACTCATAAATCAGCTCAACATCGCTCTCTTTGAGCAAAGCAACTGATTTTGAACAAATATTGGGGTGACAAATTAAACTCACTTTGAGATTTAAATCGTGTTTTCGAATAGTATCTGCAATTGCAACAATTTTAAAAGCATCCTTTTGAATAATACGACTTTTGATTAGCCTAACAATGCCAATATGATTCTGAGCAAGTGGCCGAAGTTTAACACCTCTATCGAGCCCAAAGTTTGCGACTACCGGTTCCATCATTTATGCACCCCCGATTTATAATACCAAACACCATTCTCCTTAACAAAATAGGAGTTTTCATGGATACAGCCCATTTTTCCATTTTCAAGATAAAGGGCCTTGAACTCAACAAACCCATCCGTATCTGTTGCCAATCCATTTTGATGTGCAATAATCTCTAAAGCAACCCATTTGATGGATTTTGTCCATTTTAAAATGGCTTGTTTCTCCCTTAAAGGACGAGTAGAGGAGTGGTGGCTCGTCATCAAATAGTCAACATTGGCCACCACATAACCACTATAACGCGAACGCATGAGTTGTTCAGCGGTTTCGGCATCTCGTTTGCCCAAGATGATAGGCTCACAACACTCACTAAAGGTTAGGTTTGAATTACAGTAACAGAGCATTTTATCGATTTAATTATTCTACAATTTTCACCTCTTCATCAACTACTCATTGATATTGCAAATCTGCACATTTTTTTTTCATTTAATTATCTGTTTAACGAACTCCTAAACTAAAAATCACAACTATGAAAACACGAGAGGATGCGATTAAAGTCGCCGATTTATTAGCCGTAGCACACTTTGAGGAGGAGCTAGTTATTTTTATCGATAGCGAAGAGGGTATCTCACCCACCTCATTAGCCGTTCAGGCAAATTTTGAAACGGGTGAATTTGGCCCTGTACAACCCTTGGAGATCTATCTCGAATTGAAACCATTTGAAAGCATTGACGATATTGATGCGCAAATATCCATTCGTCATCGTTTGATTAAAGAGATGAGCAAAAATGCTATCGACGAGATGCTAAAAGAGTTTAACAAAGAGTACGGTCACGTGCATTAAAGCACAAAGCTATCTTTTTGATTGAAACAAGGTAGTTGCTTCAAAATCTATACTCTAAAAGAGACTCCTACTTCAAATAATTCATCTATTTTTGTGGCTCGATATAGAAACCGAGATGACGAATTATTTTAAGAGAATTAGTGCCATTACACTTTTGATTGCTGCTGCAAACATCATGATGGCACAATCGGGGGCGTTCAAATCCCTATCCGCAGAGCTGCAAACTCTACAAAAGCAGTTAGTCCCCGACAAACGTGTCGCAATTTTGGAAGTTGAGATAACCGACACTCTACAAACTCCCATTACAATTAAAGGTGAGACAGATTTAGCAGATGCTAAAGCACAAATCATTAAACTTCTGGCTAACAAAAAGATATCCTTCATTGATTCAATCCAACTTTTACCCGATACCGCTTTAGGCAATAAAACTTGGGCACTAGCAACGTTATCGGTTTCTAGCATTCATCTCAAACCCGACCACTGCTCCGAAATGGTATCGCAAGTCATGATGGGAACCCCAATGAAGGTTCTGGAGATGACCGAAAAGTGGTATCGCATTCAGACACCAGAGAATTATATTGGTTGGATGGATGCTGGTGGATTACAACGATTAAGCTACAACGACTTAGATCATTGGAAAGGTTCAAATCGTTATCTATTTAACCAACTAAATGGTAAAATCATTAATACTCCTACTAAAAAAGGAGAGATTGTGTCCGATTTGGTTTTAGGAGATCTGTTTGAGGTTGAAAGTATCGTTCAAAACTATTTGAAGATAAAAACACCCGATGGCCGCTCAGGCTATGTACTCAAAGAAGATTGTATCTCATTTAACGATTGGAGCCAAATAAAGCCGAACACACAAGATGTTTTAAACGTTGCTAAACAGATGATGGGAAGCCCCTATTTGTGGGGTGGCGTATCGAGCAAAGCCGTTGACTGTTCGGGATTTGTAAAATTGGCTCACTACTCACAAGGTATCATTTTAGCGCGAGATGCATCGCAACAAGCTAGATATGGTGAAGCGATAGATATTTCTGATTTAAAAAATCTACAGGCAGGTGATTTGCTCTTCTTTGGCTCATCGGCACACCATATTACCCACGTAGGGCTATATATCTCGAATGGCGATTTTATTCACTCTTCGGGAAGAGTTCATATAAGCAGTCTCATTCCAAGCGATCCCAAATATGTAGCTACCAGACATCGTGTAGCGGCCTGCAGAGTAATAAATTCGATTGACACTGAGGGTATTATCTCGGTAAAAGAACATCCGTGGTACTCCATCCAACCTTAACGACCAATTTGTATGGACTTTAATCGTCGCAACTTCATTAAAACCATAGGCATAGCTACTTTTGCTGGTGTAGCAATTAGTCAACCACTGCTGGCAGCAAGCAGCAAGCGCATGGCTCACAAATCGAAAAAGGGGTTAAAATTGAGCTTCTTACCCTACGATTTGCAGTTGCGACATACCTTTACCTTAGCCAATAGTTCGCGTAAAAATACGCCCGACATGCTCATTCAAATTGAGTATGATGGCTTAGTTGGATATGGTGAAGCCTCCATGCCACCCTATTTGGGCGAGAGTGTAGAGAGTGCTTCCCGTTTCCTATCGGCACTCGATTTGAGTCAGTTTACCGATCCGTTTCAGATGGATGACATACTTCAATATGTAGATTCTGTAATGCCCGGAAACACTGCCGCCAAAGCATCGGTAGATATCGCCCTTCACGATTTGGTGGGTAAGATTATGCAGAAACCGTGGTACAAAATATGGGGTTTTAATCCTGCCAACACACCCAATACCTCCTTTACGATTGGTATTGATACGCCAGAGGTTGTGCGACAAAAAGTTGCTGAGGCATCTCCCTACAAAAGTTTAAAAGTAAAGCTAGGTCACGGTACCGACA
>JAGPHP010000011.1 GCA_018055415.1 Breznakibacter sp.
TTATCCGATACTTCATTCGCAGTCCCGCATCGAGGGAGGCTAAGAAATGTCTGTCGGCACTAAAGTAGTTCTGATATGAGAGTGATTTACTTATCTGTGTACTCTTAATTTCGGGTTCGGCACAATCAACATATCCTAAATTGCACCCTCCAAAAAACTCAAAATTTTTAGGAAGAACGACAAAAAGGAGTTGTCCAAAAAAATTATCGGCCGACTCTAATGCGCTATTATTAAATCGCCCACTCTCGGTTGAGGTACGATAGGTGATATAAAATGGTATGCTCATCAAATAGTCGTTTCCATACAGATATCTAACCACGTTAACCCCAGTACGATATCCAACACGCTCTTTGTGAAATTTGGCATACTCAACCGAATAGAGTGTTCCCTGCATGGAGTGAGAGATCCCCGATTTATTCACCGTAGTCACATAGATTCCCCAATTTGCACTTAAATTTTTGGTAAAGAAAACCTCGTCGTCTTGAGCCAAAAGTGGCATAAAAAGAGCCAAAAATAGAGATAGTATCAACAGACTAAAGCGCATAGATGTAGTTTTTTCATTCATTAGTAGTGCTGTGACAATTAATCGAGGTTGTACACGTATAGCAATACATTGTTTAAGCCAAGAAATAGTGTTATGACTAACCTCAACGGTGCAGGACATCTCTGATTCTCAGAAGATCTTCAAAAAATTTCCCCATTATAAAAGTTCTCAAAAAATCGCCGCAACTCCAAGCTATGCGTTAGGGATTGCCATGGAAATCCTTTTTGGCAGGGCAAAATTAGGGCTTTCAAATGGAAAGAGACCCTGCCAAAAAGATTGGAATAAAAGCCCGACCCCTTGTGGGTAACGCCCAATCAAAAAACCTTTCTTCACCTATGGTGTTTAATAGGATGTCTAACTCTTTTTTGTTATTTTAGAGTTACTATTTTCAATCATCTGACACCTTTTACGATGGATAATTTTGATGTTGTGGTCATTGGCAGTGGGCCTGCAGGTTTCTCGGCGGCTATTAGAGCACTCGATTTTGGTAAACATGTGGCCATAATTGAGGGAAATCACATAGGCGGTGCAGGGATCATGCATGGAGCTCTGACGTCTAAAACAATGTACGAACTTTCGAAAGATTATGCCGTAGCGGCAAGGGTGGATCGCGGGTTTAGATCAAGTGCACTTTCGGTGGACTTTAACGAGGTAAAAAAAACGGTGATTCAAGCTGCCAAGATGAAACAGTATCAGATGTTGAGTCAAATTGAGACATTCTCGCGCCTGAAGAGTAAAAACGGATCACTGACACTTCTAAAAGGATGGGCAACTTTTATCGATTCAAAAACAATTAGCGTTAAAAATAGCGAGGGTGAATCATTGGTGAGCGCAGATAGTTTTGTGGTGGCAACGGGGGCAAAACCTAGACTCTATCAGGGTATTGAAGTGGACGGGACGCGTATTATCACATCGGAACATATACTAAATCTTAACGCTTTTCCCGAACGAATGCTCATCATTGGATCGGGAATTATTGGCTGCGAATTTGCTACCATTTTCTCAAATTTCAAACAGACAGAGGTTCACTTACTCGATAGGGCCAACCGCGTTTTGCCCATGGAAGATGATGACGTGAGCGATTTTGTGAGCCAAAATCTTGAAAACAACGGCGTTATTATACACCACACGGCTTCGCTAAGAACGATTAATAAAAAAGAGGATTACTTGGAAGTTATTTTGGATTATGAAGATGGACATAGCAGAGTTATTGAAATTGATGTAGCGCTGCTTGCCATTGGGCGTGAACCAAACACCGACAACTTAGGACTCGAGAATATTGCCCTCGAAACCAACAGCAGAGGTAACTTACCTATTGAGAACGATTGCCTCTTACATAACGACCAGGGTGTTTGCCACATTTATGCTGCAGGTGACATCACCGGTCATGCTCAACTTTTTAGTGTTGCCGAATTTCAAGGACGGTTAGCTGCAGAGAAGATTTCATTAGCCCCCTCCTACCCTCTCGACTACTCGCACATGTCAACACTGATGTTTTTAAAGCCCGAGCTAGCCGCCGTGGGAGCAAACGAGAAGAAGTTACAAGCGGCAAAAATTCCCTACAAAGTGGCCTATTATTCAAACCAACTTGTTAACCGAGCGGTGGCTATGCGAAACACCAATGGTTTTATAAAAATCATTGTAAGCAACGAGCCAGAACAGAAGATATTGGGTATGCGTGCTGCTGGACCGCAAGCATCGGCTTTTATTGTCTCGGTGGCACACTTAATAAACCAAGGCAATAGCATCGATGAGGTTTTGAAAATTTTCTACCCACATCCATCTATTGCCGAGGGAATTCAAGAGTGTTTACGAACTTTAAGCGGTAAATCAATTTATAAACCTGAGGCGTTTCCCGATCTCATTCACATAAGAGAGTGGCACCCCGAGAAATAATTCTTTTTAAAATTTTGGCACGTACTCGTGGTAGGATCTCAACCATTTAAGAGCATCATCTTCCGACGAAAAGAATTTCAGTGTATAGTCACTTCCTTTCTTTACAGTGTTATAAAATAGACTTAACGCTTTTTCTAATGGTGATTGGCACACCACCGCCTCTACAACAGAGAGATCTCGTGGACCAAAATTTCGTTCAATCTCACCCATTTTATAAACCTCATCTTGATTAAAACTAATTTTTGCTTGACGAAAATCTGTAAGCAAATAAAGTTTGTTATTTGATGCAAATTCGCCTATTTCTTTGGTAAAATGCTCAAAATCTTCCATCGTCTGTTGATCCTTACAGGAGACTAAGGTTATAAACCCTCTGCAATTTTTAGTTATTGTGTACATAGCCCAAGTTTTATGTAAACGTTTGAATCAATCTGTTGAAGATACATATTTTTTGAGCTAAATCAAAATTCAATAGTCAAATTATGACGGATGTCATGTTTTTAATGACCAATGATTAACATAAAGAGAGATAAGTGATAAATAAAAAAACATCACTTAATAATTATTTGTAAAAAAAATGTAATATTGTTATAATTTAAAAATGGCGAAGCCGAAAAGCCCACGAGTAGGAAAACTAATACATATTGCAACTATGGAAGCACAAAAAGTTGACATGTTCATGCTAATGAACTCAAAATTCTTCGAATCTTATCAACTTCCAGTTATCAGAGATCGCTTAATTCAATTAGATGACTCTAAATGGGGGATGGTGCAAATCACGACATTTAAAGATCCCACAACTGCTATTATTTTGTCTGTACTGACTGGTGTTTATGGTGTTGACCGATTTTACATTGGGGACACTGGTTTAGGAATTGCAAAACTCCTAACTTGTGGTGGGCTAGGTATATGGGCATTTGTTGACTGGTTTTTGATTATGGGTGCAACTCGTCAAAAAAACTATGAGAGGTTGCAATCAATCTTAATTTAAATAACTTAAGGCGACTATTATATTTTAACTGTCGCCTTAACATTACATAAAGTGACTGTCAAACAATTTTATAGACTTATTACATCTGGTGTACTAATAGGAGGAATCTATATATTGGTTCTACTTTTCATCTACAAACCTACAAAAACGCTCTGTCTATTTAAAACAATCACCACAATCCCTTGCCCATCTTGCGGATCGACAAGGGCAATTATGGAAATTATTCACGGAAATATCTATAATGCATTCTACTGGAATCCATTAGGCATTATCACCTTTAGTCTTATGCTTATTATAATTCCATGGGTACTGTACGACAAAATATCAAATAAAGAGTCACTTTACTCTTATTATAAAAAAGTGGAGCAAAAAATTAACAATTTATTTATCGCCATACCGTTAATCATTTTAGTTGTGGCGATCTGGATTTGGAACATTTATAAAGGGATATAATATATGGATCACTTGGAGTTTAAACCTACTGAAGATGAATGTGAAAAAGCTGCGTCTGGATATCTAATGTCATTAGCCGTTGTTATGCTAGGATTACCTCTTCCAATCGTAAATCTTATTGCCACATTTATACTTTTTCTTGGTCATCGCAAATCGACATATTTTGTTAGATGGCATGCTCTTCAAGCACTATTATCTCAACTTCTACTTTTTTTTATGAACAGTTTTGGTTTCTGGTGGACTGTTGCAATACTCTTCACCTCTAAAGAGATAACAAATGAGTACGTTTCATACATTTTAACCATTATCACAATAAATTTTGTTGAGTTTATAATGACCATCTATGCTGCGATTCAAACACGAAAAGGACAACATGTGCGTATGGCAATTTTTGCAGATTTCACAGACATTATGATGCGTAAATAACAAATCATTTATGCCCAAATCAATAAACGTGTATTCAATATGAAAAAAGCACTTTTTCAACTCTTTATATTTCTCTTTTTAGCAACATCCTTATATTTTGCTCTTCTTCAAATCAATTGGGTATCTAAAATACCCTTAAATGAGCTCCCGAGCATAGATCAAACACAACTAGATGACTTTCTATGGAATCAAATGCAACTTCAACTAAATCTAATCCCAGATTCAGATTCGACAACAATAATTGCTAGAAAGCTTCTAACCCAACTGTCGGTTGCCAATGAGTGGAACGACTCCGTTTACTACCTTCATATTGATAGAAATAAAGTCGTAAATGCATTTGCGTATCCAGGCAACCACATCGTTGTAAATACTGGACTAATTGAATTTTGCAAAACAGAAGGTGAATTACTCTCTGTCATTGCTCACGAAACAGCACATCTTAATAAGAATCATCCAATGACACTATTAAAACGCGAAGTTGGCGTTGCGCTGCTAAGCTCTGTGATTTTTGGAAAGAATAATAGTAAGGTATTAACCGAAATATCTAAAACGCTCACTCTTACTGCCTACCAACGAGAAGAGGAATCAACAGCAGATAGATTGGGTTTACAATATCTCATTAAAGCAAAAATGGATCCGAAAGATTTTATCAATATTCAAAAGGAACTCGCTAAAAAGGAGAACGATCTAACTAAATCATTAGAATGGGTAAGCACGCACCCCGACTGGCAACAACGTATTGAGGACTTAGAAGTTCTACTAAAAAGCCAGCCTCCAATAACTTATAAACCTCAAAACATTCTATCTCCTCAAGAATGGTCGTTACTCCATAAAAAAAGTAGTAGCAACTGATAGTTATAAAATAATTGTACCTTTGCGCTGTCATTTAAAAAAATGGAGTTTATGTCGGCAATTACCAAAGGTCCAAAACGTATTACAACTCACGTATTAAGTGAGATGAAACACCGTGGCGAAAAAATCGCCATGCTTACTGCTTACGACTATTCACTAGCTCGAATTGTTGATTCGGCGGGAGTTGACGTCATTTTAGTAGGCGACTCGGCTTCTAACGTAATGGCTGGTTGGGAGACAACAATTCCGATCACGCTTGATCAAATGATCTATCATGGCGCATCGGTGGTTAGAGCAATCAAGAGAGCTCTTGTGGTAGTTGATATGCCTTTTGGATCCTATCAAGGAAACTCTATAGAAGCTTTGACATCTGCTATTCGAATCATGAAAGAGACGGCGGCAGATGCAGTAAAAGTGGAGGGTGGTAGCGAAATTATCGAATCGGTAAAACGTATTCTTTCCGCTGGCATACCTGTAATGGGGCATCTTGGATTAACACCTCAGTCTATTCATAAGTTTGGAACTTATACCGTTAGAGCTCGTAAAGAAGAGGAGGCACGTAAACTCATTGAAGATGCAAAACTACTCCAAGAGGCCGGCTGCTTTGCTATTGTACTCGAAAAAATACCTGCTGTATTGGCCGAACAAGTTGCAAAAGAGCTACTTATCCCAGTAATAGGAATTGGTGCAGGTGGAGGTGTTGATGGACAAGTTTTGGTTCTTCACGATATGCTAGGTGTAAACCAGGAGTTCTCGCCACGCTTTTTACGTCGCTACCATAACCTCTATGCCGAGATGTTTGGAGCAATAGGTAACTATGTAAATGACGTTAAATCACAAGATTTCCCTAACGAAAAAGAACAATATTAATAATCACTTAATTTTAGAGCAACCATAATGGGGAATTTAGATATCCTTTACGAAGACAACCACATCATTGCCATTAACAAAACAAATTCAGACTTAGTGCAAGGTGATAAAACAGGCGACGAAACCTTAAGCGACGCGGTAAAGGCCTATATCAAAGAGAAATATAACAAACCTGGCGATGTGTTCCTAGGCATTGCTCACCGATTAGACAGACCTGTATCGGGTGTAGTTCTTTTTGGTAAAACTTCAAAAGCTCTTGCTCGTTTGAATAAGATGTTTGAAAGTAAAGAGATCAAAAAAACCTATTGGGCTATTGTAAAGAATTTACCGCCGCACGATCACGACACCTTGTCGCACTATCTTTTAAGAGATAACGAACGTAATAAATCACATGCTCACAATAGCGAAAAGAAGGGCTCAAAACTAGCTATTCTATCCTATTCGCTAGTCTCAAGTATCGACAATTATCATTTGCTAGAGATCAACCTAGAGACTGGCAGACATCATCAAATTCGTTGCCAATTAGCAAAGATCAATTGTCCAATTAAAGGTGACTTAAAATATGGATTCCCTCGCTCAAATCAAAATGGAGGAATCAGTTTGCACGCGCGTCGAATAGAGTTTGTACATCCTGTATCGAAAGAAAATATCGTTATAGAAGCGCCTCTACCAAAAGACGAACCGCTTTGGGGCGAATTTCGCAACGTCTATACTCGATCAAAACGTTAACTATTTGCAAATACAAACGGCAAAGGCATTAATTGCGACGAGTCGTTAATTCTAATGGTTTGAGTTCTTCCGAAGAGGAGTAACTTAAACCCTTTTTTTTGCCTATTTGAGCTCTCAAGCATTACTTGCCTGCAACTTCCACATGGTGTTATAGGGTTTTCGGTAATCTCACCCTCAAAAAAAGCAACCACCGCCATTTGAACAATCTTTTTGTTCGGATGAGCCGATTGGGCTGCGAAAAGAGCCACTCGTTCAGCACACAATCCTGATGGATACGCGCCATTCTCCTGATTGTTTCCCGACACAATGGAGCCATCGTTAAGCAACACCGATGCTCCTACCGAAAACTTTGAATAGGGCGCATAGGCATTTTTAGCCGCAATAATAGCCTCATCGCGAAGCTGCAACTCGGCAAGCGACAATCCGTCTGAAAAACATCCAATGGAATAATTGAAAGAGAAATTTAGAGTCTGCATGGCATCTTTTTTCAAATTTAATAGTTAGTAACCTATTATCCAACTTTCTATATCGCTATTTTTTTATCTTTGTGCATCAAAAATTAAAAAAACAGCATTTGGGTTATATTTATCAAGCTTGATATCCATATTGCTTAAACTAATTTGAATTTCATGAAAAGATATTTCCTTTGTCTATTAATTGCTCTTCTTAACAGCTCTCTGTTTGCTCAAGTAACCACCAAAGAGCTTGCCGATGCCTATATAAAAAACTACAGCGCGGCAGCAGTGCGAGAGATGCAACGCTCTAAAGTACCAGCAAGTATAACTCTCGCACAGGGAATGTTGGAGTCGGATTACAGCCGAAGCAAACTCGCGAAAGAGAGCAAAAACCACTTTGGCATTAAATGTGGAAAAGATTGGATTGGAGATAAAGTCTATCACGATGACGATATCAAAGACGACTGTTTTAGGAAATACGATTCGGTTGAAGAGTCGTATGCCGACCACTCAGATTTCCTATCAAAGAGAGAAAGATATGCTTCCCTATTTGAACTTAACAAAACCGATTATAAGGGATGGGCACATGGATTAAAAAAAGCGGGTTACGCAACCGATCCAAATTACGCCACACGTCTTATTAAGATCATTGAAGACAATAATTTATCTCGCTTTGACTCCGAAACACCGAGTGTGGTATTAAAAACAAATACAAAAGAGGGCTCAAAAGGGACAAAGAAAATAGGCAAAAAAAGTAGCGATAAATATGAGATCGACCCTTTCTTCTCTCACAATGTTGAGTATAATAATGGCGTTAAGTATATCAATGTAAAAGATGGAGACACCTATGCAAGAATTTCGCGAGAATTTGGATTAAAGAGTTGGGAATTGGCTAGATACAACGATCTGCCTACGCTTGAAACATCCGATGATCTTCCCGATTATCTCTACATAGCACCTAAAAAAGGAAAGGCTCACCCTAAACATCTCACCCACACCGTTAAAAAAGGTGATACTCTTGTTGGTATTTCAAACAAATATGGATTAAAACTAAGCAAGCTTTTATCATACAACAGTTTACAACGTTCATCCGTGATAAAAGAGGGAACAAAGCTTAAATTACGTAGCAAGAAATAGCAGAAAAACTCGATGAAAAGAGAAGAGATAGATGATTCATACACTCCACCACCTGCCATTGAAGGAGTAGATTTTTATATGGATCCGAAAGGGTATAGAGTGATGACTGAGCATTTTTTAAGTAACAGAGGTTACTGTTGTGGCAACGGATGTAGGCATTGTCCATATTCTCCAAAACACACCAAAGGCAACCAAATTTTAAGAGAAAAATAGATGACAAAAATAGAATACCCACGAATTGTCTTCATGGGAACTCCCGATTTTGCAGTGGCATCGTTAAAAGCTCTGCTCGATGCAAATTTTAATGTAGTGGGTGTAATAACTGCCCCCGACAAACCTGCAGGAAGAGGACAACAACTAAAGCAGTCGCCTGTAAAAGAGTTTGCTTTAGAACACAATCTCCCACTTTTACAACCTGAGAAACTTAAAAATCCTGAATTCATTGAGGAGTTGAGGGCTCTTAAAGCCGACCTTCAAATTGTAGTGGCCTTTAGAATGCTTCCAGAAGTGGTGTGGAATATGCCTCCAATTGGCACATTTAACCTACACGCCTCATTACTTCCGCAATACAGAGGTGCTGCTCCAATTAATTGGGCAATCATAAATGGCGAAAAAGAGAGCGGTGTTACAACATTCTTTTTACAACAAGAGATAGACACGGGAAATATTATCTTTTCTGGAAAAACAGAGATAACTGAAGATGACTGCGCTGGAACTCTGCACGATAAATTGATGAATATTGGCTCCGAGCTGGTCGTTAAAACGGTAAATGCCATCATCACCAACGCCATTAATCCTTTCCCTCAACCGGATATTGAAGGAGCACTTAAAAGCGCACCCAAAATTTTTAAAGAGGATTGTAAAATAAATTGGGAGATGGATGCCTTACAAATAATTAACAAAGTAAGAGGATTAAGCCCCTACCCAGCGGCATGGAGCGATTTATTTTCACCAAATGGGAGTGCTACAACTTTTAAGATCTTCAAGGCGAAAGCGACAAACGAAACTAAATTGAAAGCCGGAGAGGTTGATACTGATGGCAAAACCTATATAAGAGTGGGTTCTGCAACATCAGATATCGAACTAATTGACATACAAATAGCTAGCAAAAAGCATATGGAGATTAAAGAACTTTTGAGAGGGTTTAAACTTGAATTAGGGGCTAAAACGATACAATAGTTCTTAATAAGCAAACAACTTGGTTTCTATCTCATTTCTCTGAATAGTGTTTCATAAACTGTATGCGATAGTACGCAGAAGGATCTACGGTGTCTTCGAGACACAGTTTCCCTCTAAACTCGGACAAGGATGTGTAGTGATGTTTAAACATCCACGAACGAATCTCATCATTCATCGCTCGAATAGTATAAAAACCATTTTTATACAATGTTGAGGCTATTTGAACAGTATGAGCTCCTGCTAAAAGCATTTTTATAGCTGTCGCACCATCATGAACCCCTGTCGAAGCAGAAATTTCGCAATTGATACGATTTGACAAAATTGCACACCAACGCAAGGTTAAATGATAATCGTTAGGCGATGAAAAGCGGGTTGCTCCAATCACAGCAAGATTATTGATATCAATATCCGCCGCATATTGTTTATTAAAAAGCGTAACACTCTTAATCCCCGAAATGGATAGGCGAGTTACCATGGTTGCTAAATTGGTAAAATAAGGTCCAATTTTAACAGATATAGGCAGATCCACATGCTTCTTAACCTCTTTAATGACGTCTAAATAAACCTGCTCAATCTCGGCAATCGAGCGATCATCATCGGTTGGGAGTAGCGAAATATTTAACTCCAATGCATCTGCACCGGCACTTTTCAAATAAGTAGCAAAATAGGTCCAATTATGTGGTGTAACACAATTCACACTTGCAATAATAGGAATATTGACAGCTTTTTTACAATCACTTATTAGTTTCAAATAGTCACTCAACGTATCAGAATCGGGCTCTTTCTCATAATATTCCATAGTTTCGGGATAGAGGTAATTTTCCGATTTCATGGCATGAACCTGATGTTGTAAATCAACTATTATCTCCTCCTCAAAAAGCGATTTTAAGATCACTGCTCCTGCACCATTTCGCTCCATCTCAATAATATCCTCAACAGAGTTTGTAAGGCCGCAACTAGCAATAATAATGGGTGATTTGATATCAAGCCCCATGTAAGAAGTATTTAAACCAGACATGACGAATATATTTAAGTGTCTAATAAAGATAGTAAAAAATATGTGATAAATGACTGATATTAAACTCCTCTTATCTTAAAAAAACAAATAATTTTATTTTGAAAAAGAGTTACTTTTGGCTAAGGGTAACTTTAATCGATAATTGTCTATTATACAAAAGCAGGTGTTACAATGAGCAAAACAAAGACATTGACCTACACAGACGAGGAGTACTTAATAGGTCTCAAAAATGGCAATAATGCTATATTTCAGGCACTATTTAACCATTACTATAAGCTGCTAGTAGCTATAAGTTTTAAAACACTTCGCGAAGTTGAGCTGGCCGAAAGTGTTGTGCAAGATGTGTTTGTAAATCTTTGGGGTAGCCGTGAGAAATCTAATATTAGTAACTTAAAAGCTTATCTTATAGTCTCTGTAAAAAACAGGTCGCTGAATGAAATTGCAAAGCAACAGAATTTTTTAAAGTACAAAAAAGAGGTTGAAGCCTCGGACTTTAACGATCAAATTGAAAATCAACCCGACACCGACCTTTTAGAGCAGATTATGCAGGTTATTGATGAGCTACCGGAGCAACAAAAAAAGGTGTTTAAAATGAACCGATTAGATGGACTAAAATATAGTGAAATTGCTGAAGCACTTGGGCTCTCAATTAAAACTATTGAGGCGCACATGAGCAAAGCATTAAGTTTTACAAGGGAGAGATTGATAAGCTACAAAGAACTGGTAACCTTACTAATTTTGACCGCATTATTTTAAGGAGATATATTATGAAACGATACAACTTTAAAGAGGACACCCTCTTACAAAACAGGTTACTAACCAATAACGCAACACCAGAGGAAGCTTCAGCTCTGGAAACATGGATTACATCTGACGACCAAAACAGACTTTTTTGGGATGACTTAAATGCTCTCTTTTACAACGAAGAGGCGGCTATTGCAGCTTCTGAGGTTAATACAAAGGCTGCTTGGGATTTGGTCGAGAAACGAATCTCAACCGATAACGTATCCTCTCATCACACATCCATCTATAAAATGAAGCGCAGAGTTACTCAATGGAGCATTGCCGCAACAGTTGTTGGATTACTTCTCTCGTCTCTCTTCTATTTTAACATTACCAAAGAGGTCTCTTTAAATTCTCTTGCAACGAATAGTGATATTAAAGAGGTTGTTTTAGCAGATGGTAGCACAGTCACCATTAACTCGAACTCGCAACTTAGCTATCCTAATAGCTTTAAGGGCGACAAAAGGGAGGTTATTTTAAATGGAGAGGCATACTTTGAGATTACCAAAAATCCTCAAAAACCGTTTATTGTAAAAACTAATAATCTAGAAATAAAGGTTTTAGGTACAAAATTTAATGTGGATGACTTTGGGGGTAATTCCAAATTAATGCAGGTAAACGTGATGGAAGGAAAAGTTGAAGTAAGGTCTAGTAGCTTCCAAAACAGTGTCATCACACTCATTAAAGGAGAGAGTGCGCTATTAGACAAAGAGCATGGAACCTTCGTAAAATCAACCAAAATGGCAGCTAATGGTGCAGCATGGAAAACCAAGACATTTGCATTTAACAACAGTGATTTGGATGAAGTTTTATCATCACTCGCTAAAGCATATAAAATGAAGATGGAAATAAAAGACAGCACCCTACTTAACAACCATTTAACAGCAACTTTTGAGAAAAAGGATATCAATTTCGTAATGACAATAATATCCTCTACCTTTAACCTAAATTACGCAATTGAAAACGAAACTATCACCATAGATTCGACCAAAGATAAATGATGTAACTAAATATGAATATCAGGCATTTGACTATAGCAATCATGCTCATAAACTGCAGTTTTATACTGCAAAGTCAAACGCTGTTAACAAATATAATATCTCAAAAACCTGGCAACTTTACCTATCGAGCTATCACCGACTCTATTTCAAAACATCAAAATATTAACTTTTCAAACGACGCCTCGCTTATCCCCGACACTCTCTATAAATATCCAATTGACTCAACTCTAACAATAGAACAATGGCTTAACCGAGATTTTATTAACGACAGCTGCGAATGGATACTTCTTGAATCACAAGTGATTATAAGACGAAAAAGAGAACTCCAACAAAGCACTAATGAGATCATATCGATTCAAGGCGAAATAATAGGAGAGAAAGAGAAGGCAATACCATTTGCCTCCATTTCCATTTGCGGGAGTAACAAAGGAACCATCGCAAATGAAGAGGGATTGTTTCAGCTCTCTCTTCAAAAGCCGAGCTCTTCGATTCAGATAACCGCCTCATCACTTGGATATTTTTCCGACACCATCACAATTCTCGACTTCACATCTCCTCTAAAAATAAGACTAAAAGAGTGTATCACAACCTTACCCGAAGTCACCTTCATTTCACTAAATCCTAACACAATTATCAATAGAGTTATTGAAGAGTTGCCCCAAAACTACCCCACTAACTACACTATGCTTACGGGATTTTTTCGTGAAACAATCCAAAAAGAACGACACTATGTTGAGGTAACAGAAGCAGCTGTGCTCATTAATAAACCCTCCTACACTAATTCGCTTGCCACTGAAAGGGTAATGGTTGAAAAGATCCGTAATTTTAAAGATACAACCAATCAAGGCAATATTGGAATGCGATTAGCGGGCGGCCCCTTCCACTTTGCCAAATTGGATATTGCCAGATATGAAACATTTTTAAACTCGATAACAGAAAAACCCACCTATAAGTACATCTTTGAAGGTTTTGACACGGATCAGGGACGAACAGTTTATGTCGTTAGATTCAAGCCTTTCATCGACAATGAGGATCTCCTTTACGAAGGAAACTTATTTATAGACACCGAAACCAGCGCCATTACGTCGGCTTCATTCAAATTAACAAATGGATCAATAAAAAAGAGTAAATCCTATCTGGTTCAGCACGAGAGCGGAAACTCAAAATCGGTTCCTCTATCAGCCGAATATCAAATTAGCTATCGACCAGATGGTGCGAGATGGATTCTCTCTTATGTAAGAGGGGAACTTAAAATGCGCATCACCAATAAAATTAGTCACGAAAACATTGTATTTACTGCCATAACGGAACTTGCCATAACCGAATCATCTGAAGGAAAATATCAGCTAATAAAAGATGGCATTGTTTATTCAAATGAAATTGTGGCAAACAGGGCAACAGAAAATAGTCAACTTTTTTGGAATGATTTCAACACAATACCGCCATTAAAAGCGGTTAGGTTGCTGTTTAACGAATAATAGATTATCTACTCTGCTTTGGATCAAAGAGTGTCACTCTAGACTTTAGCTTAGTTTTCATTAAGCAATCGAATAAAATCAAAGGGAAAATTTTACAAAATAACACTCCTATACGTTTAATCTGTTTGCGGAATTTTGCATCATAGCTTATCCCTCAAAAATTTAAAACAAAAAAACCCACCAAAAATAGGTGGGTTAGGTTATTTTAATCTAAAAGCAAAATCGAATGCGTTTTAGGCTGAACGCATTCGCAAAAAATTAATCGTATCACTAATTGAGTAAAGCTTATTTATCTCTTCAGGTTGAACTTCAATTTTAAAACTTGTTTCTAAATGATAAAGGAAACAAGTCAAGTCTAATTCATCCCAAAAAAGATCCTCTTTTAATGAGGCATTTTCATTAATCTTTGCTTTTGGAATTCCCGACTTTCTTAACACTTTAAAAAGTGATCTTCTTATAGTTTCTTGTGTCATAACATTTAAAATTTCGCAAAATGTGCTATTTTAAACCTAAGACAACTACAACTACAACCACACGTAGTCCATTTTCAATTATTTTTAAAAAAAATAATTGAAAGAGATTCACTCAAGGAAGATTACTCCTGCTCCATGTCATCAACTTCTAACTCATCGGCTATCTGTGCGTCGTCATTAGCTCTATTATCAAACTCGGTTGTTCGAAGCAATTTTTTCCCTTTAATCTTCTCTTCATCTGGGTCGTAAGGGAATATATCCACAATAGCACTCTTAACAACACTCACAATATCAAATTCAAAAGCCCCGCTGGTAAGCGCCTCCGTTAAATTATCATACGCATGCTTAACGGTATTAGCCATTATAAGCATCGTAGTAGTTACTTTCTTCTCTTTTCCAGCATTTTCATCAATGGTGACAAATGATACTTTACACTTATACCAAAAATCGCCCTCCTCTTGGGGGAATATTTCAGAATAGTTAGCCTTACTTAATGAAACAACAACAAAATCAGTATGAATAAACTCATTTAATTTTTCATTAATGCGACTCTCTGCCTCTGTAAATGACATGGCATCAACCAAATAAGGCTCACTTACCGTTTTATCTTTACCTGTTTGCTCATCAATTTTTGAGTATTTAACCTTACACTCGAACCACTTTTGCATATCGTATGTCTTAAAATTTTTATGAATGCACGAAGATAGATAACAGATTGAAAAAAACAGCACATTATTGCAATCTTGAAACTATTTAATTACGCTTTATAATCGCAAATCAGTTGCTGTCTAAAATTCTATTGAACAAAATATTTCTTTAGTATTATACATTAAAAATAGAACAAAGCAACAAAAAAGTAATTTAGAATACTTTTATCTCTTTTTAATAAATATTTAATTAACAATGACTTACAAGCAACCTTATTTAGAATACATCTAATTAAGCGCCATAAATGAACTTTTAAAATTTGGCATCTCTAATCAAATACCTATTTTTGTTCAACAGTTCAACAGTCAAAAATTTAAAACTCAAGTATTATGACAGCAATTCAATTTGATACAAAGCTTTTAAGTTTACAGGATAGACTTCTTTACTTCGCGCTGAGCCTTACTAGCAACCACGACGATGCTAAAGATTTATTACAAGAGACAATATTAAAAGCGCTTACATACAGAGGTCAATTTATTGAAAACACCAATTTTAAAGCTTGGGTGTTTACAATAATGAAAAACACCTTTATTAATAACTATCGTCGCGAACAAAAAGTGCGCAACACATTCGATTCTAAAGAGGACTCGCTTGATTTTGCCGCAAAAAAGAATTTTGCATCCGAAACTCCAGAGTCAGCACACGCAGTTATGGAGATGACTCAAACCATAGAACGCCTTGACGACGAGTTCAGAGTGCCATTTAAAATGCACACGGAGGGCTTTAAATACAAGGAGATTGCCGAAGAGTTAAATCTTCCAATTGGAACAGTAAAAAGCCGAATATTCTTCACTCGCAAGAAGTTGCAAGAGATGCTCAACCAATAATACTTATACAACTACGCCATAGTTACATAAGATAGGTTACTCAGCAATGGGTAACCTTTTTTTATTTCAAATGCTTTCTATAAGTTGTGAATATATTACCAAAAAAATGTATATTCATGTTACTTAACAAATGCAACTATGAAAGTAATTATTGCGGGAGCTGGCGAAGTTGGTTCTCATGTGGCCAAGCTACTTTGCAACGCAAATCACGATGTAACTGTACTCGACTCCGAAGTTGAAAGACTTCAATTTTTAGAGACCCATTTGGATTTACTTACCGTTAACGGCAGAGTGACCTCTATTGAGGACTTGATGAGAGCAAAGGTCGATGAGTGCGATCTCTATATCTCTGTCCCACCCTTTGAAAGTTTGAGTATCTTATCGGCCATCCTTGCAAAAAAAATGGGAGCAAAAATGGCAGTGGCGCGCATCAACACAAAAGAATATCTTCAACCTGAAAACAAAGCTTTTTTCAAAAAGTTAGGCATTGATGAGATGTTCTACCCCGAAGATTTAGCCACAGAAGAGATTGTGGAGTCGCTTAAACGAATCGGAATAAGGCAATGTGTTGAGTTTTCTGATGGCGAGCTACTTGTGTTTGCCGTAAAACTTGGAGACAATGCACCCATAATTGGAAAAAAAATCAAAGAGAGCATCTCGGATGAAGATAAAACCCAAATAGGTGTTGTGGCACTCATTCGAGGAAATAAGACAATCATTCCTAATAAAAGTGATCGATTTGAGAAAAACGATAGAGTTTACTTCATTACCACCAAAGAGGGAGTAGAACACGTCACCTCCAAATCTGGTAAAAAACCTTTTGAGGTTAAAAACATCATGATTGTAGGGGGCAGCCGAATTGGACGCAAAGTGGCCATAATGATTGAGAACGACTATAGAGTAAAACTCATTGAAATAAAAGAAGAGAGAGCCGAAGAACTCGCCGACCGACTATCTAACACCCTTGTAATACATGGAGATGGACGAAGCGCCGAACTCATGAAAGAGGAGGGCATTGAAAACATTGATGCTTTTATTGCACTAACAGGAAATTCAGAAGTCAACATTTTGGCGTGTCAGCTTGCTAAAAAACTGGGAGTTAAAAAAAGTGTGGCAGAGATTGAGAATCTGGACTATCTGGACTTTGCCGAGTCTATTGGCATTGGAACAGTCGTAAATAAAAAATTACTAGCTGCGGCCTCTATTTTTAGATACACCTTTAAATCGCACATCTCCACCAATAAATGGTTAACCAACACCGATGCAGAGATGATAGAGCTCTTTGCCGAAGAGAATTCGCCAATAACAAAGAAGAAACTATCGTCGATAAATCTGCCTCACGATGTAAATATTGGAGGTGTAATACGAAACAATAAGGCTTTTATCGCTACAAGCGAAACACAAATTGAAGCTGGTGACAGAGTAATCGTATTTGCACACCACAAACAGATTGATTTAGTAGAAAAACTATTTATTTAACAGCTTATCATCATGGTTAACTTTCGTTTCGTATGGCTGGTTCTAGGTCTATTACTAGTTGTTGAAGGAATTCTTATTTTACTCACGTCAATTATTCCTCTGATATACAACGAAGCGGACTTTACTCTCTTTCTTGGATGTGGCGCATCTATAATCCTTTTCGGAGGATTAATTGCCTTTTTAAACCGAAAAACCTCCCGCGAAGTAGGTAAACGCGAGGGATATTTAGCTGTTACCTTGGTATGGATTGTCATGTCTCTTTTTGGAGCTATACCTTACTGGATCAACGGTGCAATACCCTCCTATACCGATGCTTTTTTTGAAACAATGTCGGGCTTCACCACCACGGGAGCAACAATACTAAATAACATCGAATCGCTCTCCCACGGAATACTTTTTTGGCGTGCTCTAACTCAATGGGTTGGTGGAATGGGTATTATTGTTCTCTCGTTAGCGATCCTTCCTCTATTAGGAATTGGTGGAATGCAACTATTTGGAGCTGAAGCCACTGGACTCACCACAGACAAACTCCATCCTCGGATTAAAGAGACGGCAAAAAGATTATGGTTAATATATGTACTTTTCACAGTTGCCGAAGTAGCTCTACTTTGGATAGGTGGAATGTCGTTATTTGATGCAGTATGCCACAGTTTCACTACAATGGCAACGGGCGGTTACGGAACCAAGCAAGCCGGAATAGCATATTATAACTCGCCCTACATTGAATATGTAATTATCGCATTTATGTATATCGCTGGTGTAAATTTCACACTCTACTACTGGTTATTTAAAGGGAAATTTGAGACTTTCTTCAAAGATGAGGAGTTTCGATTTTACACAGGTATAACATTTCTTTTCACCATTGTCATTAGTGTAATTCTATATTTTGCACAAATAGGTGGTGGAATTGAAAATTCTTTCAGAGACTCACTATTTCAAGTTGTGTCGATATTAAGCACCACGGGTTTTGGAACTGTTGACTACATGTTGTGGCCTTTGGTCGCAGCAATTCTCCTACTTCTAACCATGTTTATTAGCGCCTCAGCGGGCTCTACAAGCGGTGGAATTAAAGTTGTACGCATTACAATTTTAATTAAAAACAGCTACTACGAATTAAAAAGACTTATACACCCAAGTGCAATTATTCCAATCAGGCTCAACAACCGAGCGGTTCCAACACCCATTGTAACGAGCGTTTTAGCATTTGTCTCTACTTATTTCTTTATTTTTGGCTTTGGTACCATGATAATGACTGGATGTGGGTTACCTCTTGACTCGGCAGCAGGTTCAGTGGCAACTTGTATGGCAAATATTGGTCCGGGACTTGGCAATACGGGCCCAGCCTCAACATTTGCACACATTTCCGATTTTGGCAAATGGTTTCTATCGGCATGCATGCTTTTGGGTCGACTCGAACTCTTTACCGTTCTTTTACTATTTGCCCCAGAATTTTGGAAAAAATAATCAAACCTTCAAAAATCTCTTATTACGATGATAAATAAACTGAAACAATAAGCAATAAAGAGCAATTGGAATTACCAACAATATCGACAAGAAATAAAAATAGCCCAATCCGTGCAAAAAGAGAGTCCCCAAAATTGTTAAGAGCGTATTTACCACAAAGGCAATCACCAATGCTTTTACACGAAAAGAATGAACTACCTCATTTTCCTGCTTCTCTTTAGAAACCGCAATAAAAACTAAACTTAAAATAGCCAATAATGCTATTAACTCTTCGCCCTGATTGTTTCGTGTAAAAGCAAATCTTCTAGTAAATAAGAACTCTGAATAAAAAGAGAAAACTCTCCATTTTAAGAAGTGATATTTATGTCCTAAGTAGAAGCGATCAAATGCTAAAACGACACTTGCGATTAAAAGAACTAAACCAACAATCTTCCAATACCAAGGGAGTAAATATTTTGAAAAGTTCATGACGGAACAATAGATTAATAATAGGAGTGCAAAAGTAGCGTTATGGACAGATGTGACAAAAAATCGACAAGAAAATATACAAGAAATGAGGTTTTCAATTCATTAGAACTATTAATAAATACCAATAATTCCTGAAATTCCTAAATATAAAGCTTAATAATAATGATGAAAAAATTGAAGCATATAATCGAGCCAGCCACTACTAAAACACAACAACATAGTTTGCAACCAAATGATTTGAAGCAAGATGTGAGTTGGAGCGGGTTAAATTCTTTATTGTCGATTGATTGTTATATCTTTGCGGTTCATTTAAAATTGAAAGTAGTAAGATGACGCATAAAGCTGGTTTTGTAAATATTGTTGGAAACCCTAACGTTGGAAAATCAACGTTGACCAATATTTTGGTGGGTGAGAAGTTGTCTATTATCACAAATAAGGCACAAACCACGCGCCATCGTATCTTCGGAATTGTGAATGAACCTGAATATCAGATTGTTTTTTCTGACACCCCTGGTGTTTTAAAGCCAAATTACAAATTGCAGGAGTCGATGTTACGATTCTCTAAATCGGCGCTTACCGATGCCGATGTAATTTTGTACATGACAGATGTGGTGGAGACAGTCGATAAAAATAGCGAATTTCTAAAAGCAGTTCAAGAACAGGAGATCCCTGTTTTGCTGATATTAAATAAGATAGATCTAATTAATCAAGAAAAATTAGATACTTTGATGGACATGTGGAAAGAACTACTTCCAAAAGCAGAATTTTTCCCAGTATCGGCACTTCATAGTTTTAATGTTTCAAATCTTTTGGCTCGCATTGTAGCACTTCTCCCTGAAGGTGAGCCATATTTCGATAAAGATCAATTAACTGACAAATCACAACGTTTCTTTGTTTCTGAGATCGTGCGTGAAAAGATTTTACTATTTTACCAAAAGGAGATTCCATACTCGGTTGAGGTTGAGGTTGAGGAGTTTAAAGAATACGAAGAGCGTGTAGATATTAGATGCGTGATACACGTAGCTCGCGACTCTCAAAAAGGCATCATTATTGGCCATAAAGGGGAAGCTCTCAAAAAAATTGGTACAGAAGCTCGAAAAGACATAGAGACATTTTTAGATAAAAAGGTATTTCTACAAACCTTTGTTAAAGTATCAAAAGATTGGCGCGATAAAGATTCGTTGCTAGCTCGATTTGGATACGGAGAATAAAAAAAGAATAGAGAATATTAAGTTGGCCTCTAAAATGAGGCAATAAAATGCAGTGCAATACTGCCAAGTAAATTAAGATGGGAAATATAGTAGCAATTGTAGGTCGTCCGAATGTAGGTAAATCGACCCTTTTCAATAGATTAACAGGTACGCGCGATGCGATTGTTGATGAACAAGCTGGCGTTACGCGCGATAGATTATATGGCAAAGCAGAGTGGAATGGCAAAGAGTTTTCGGTTATTGACACTGGAGGTTATGCCCTAAACTCAGACGATATGTTTGAGGAAGAGATCCGAAAGCAAGTTATTATTGCCATTAATGAGTCTGATTTAGTTCTTTTTGTAGTTGATGTAACGGTTGGAATAACAGATTACGATGAAGAGGTTGCTGCAATCTTACGTAAAAGCAAAAAGAAAGCGATAATCATCGTAAATAAAGTAGATAACCACGAGCGCATAATTGATTCGCATCAATTCTATGCCCTTGGACTAGAAGAGCTTTACACTATTTCGGCGATAAATGGTGCTGGAACAGGCGAACTTTGCGACTTCATTGTTGAACAACTTCCTGATGTTAAACTTGAAGACACCTTAGACCTTCCTAAATTTGCCGTTGTTGGTCGCCCGAATGCCGGAAAATCATCGATCGTAAATGCATTTATAGGTGTTGAGAGAAATATTGTGACTCCACTTGCAGGAACCACCAGAGACTCTATTTATACACGATTCAATAAATTTGGTCTGGATTTCTATTTAGTAGATACCGCGGGATTACGTAAAAAAAGTAAAGTTGAAGAAGATCTAGAATTCTACTCAGTAATGCGCGCCATTCGTGCCATTGAGAACTCTGATATTTGTCTGCTCATGATTGATGCAACGCGAGGTATTGAGGGACAAGATCAAAAGATTTTCCAACTCATTGAAAAAAACAACAAAGGTTTAGTCGTATTGGTAAACAAATGGGATTTGGTTGAAAAAGAGACAAACTCAACTAAAGCATTTGAAGCCGAAATTCGCAATGCAACAGCACCTTACGTTGATTATCCAATTGTATTTACCTCGGCTACAACCAAACAGCGTATTCATAAAGCATTGGAAGCGGCGATGGAGGTTTACGAGAATAGAAAGCGTAAAATCATCACTTCGGTACTCAATGAAGAGATGTTACCAATCATTGAACACACACCTCCTCCCTCTCTTAAAGGAAAATATATTAAAATTAAATATATCACTCAGTTACCAACTGCAATTCCGTCGTTTGCATTCTTTTGCAACCTTCCGCAGTATGTAAAAGAGCCTTATAAGCGATTTTTAGAGAATAAGATTAGAGATAAATGGAATTTCTCAGGAACACCAATTAATATCTTTATTAGAAAGAAATAGGGTTAAAGCAGATGGATATATATTCGTGCAATTCAAGGAGTTAAGTCCAAGAGTTGCACGATTTTTTTTTTGTAAGCTAACGTAGTTTGAGTAATAAACTTATTAAAGTCAAATGAGAACCTATCTCTTAATCCATAAAATAAACCCGCTTAACCCTTCTACTAATACCAGTAAGAATCTCATAAGGGATTGTTCCAATAGCATCAGCTAAATCACTAATAGTCTGATTTTCATCAAACAAATAGACGGCATCGCCCTCTTTGCAATCAACATTTGTAACATCTGCCATACACATATCCATACAAATCGATCCCACAATTGGAGCAAATTGATTGTGAATCAGCACCTTACCAACATTATTGCCTAATCTACGATCTATCCCATCTGCATATCCAACAGGAATTATGGCAATTCGTCCACCTTCAGGGAAATTGCCTCTACGGCCATACCCTACCGTTTCTCCAACATCAACAACCTTAATTTGTGAAATAGAACTCTTTAACGATGCAACATTTTGAAGCTTTGAGTTAAGTTTAGACGATACACCATACATTCCTATTCCAATACGAACCATATCGAGATGCGCCTCAGGGAAGCGCTCAATTCCAGCAGAATTACAAATATGTTTAATAGTTGTGTAACCTATCGTATCCTCAATTTGAGCACAGATATCTTTAAATGTCTTTATCTGACCTTTTGTAAACTCATCGTGCATAGATGACTCACTTCCTGCTAAATGCGAAAAAATTGACTCCACTTTAAGTACTTTATTTGCCTTAAGTCGCTCAAGCAAAAGAGGGATCTCCTTAGGTCTAAAACCTAGTCGCATCATGCCTGTATCAATTTTAATGTGAACCGGAAAATTTGTGAGCCCCTCTCTTTCAACAGCTTGAGTAAAGGAATCAAAAATAGAAAAACCAAAAATTTCGGGTTCCAAGTTATATTGAATCATGAGCGAAAAGCTCTTCTCCTCAGGCCCCATAACAATAATGGGCAGATTTATCCCAGCATCACGCAACTCGACCCCTTCATCGGCAAAGGCTACTCCCAAATAGTCAATTTTTTGATTCGCAAGAAGATTGGCAATCTCAAATGAACCACTTCCATACGAGAAAGCCTTTACCATGGCCAACATTTTGGTTGTTTTTGGCAAATATGAACGATAACAACTTAAGTTCGAGATCATTGCATTCAAGTTAATCTCCAAACAGGTGCGATGGCGCTTATGTTCCAAAAACTCCGAAATACGTTCGAATGCGAAGTTACGAGAGCCCTTAACCAAAATAGCCTCATTCCTAAAAAGCAACGAATCGGCTGAAGCCAAAAAATCTCGCGTTGAAGCATAGAAATGGCTGCTTTTATCAAATAACGATGAGTGCGCAAGCATTTCAGGACCAATGCCAACGGTTCGCGTAACTTGCTTGATTTTAAGCAAATGAGCTACTCGCTTATAAAGATGCTCACCATCAATGCCACTTTGAAGTATATCTGAAAGAATCACCGTTTTTGTTAATCCTGCCTTGTGACCCATTGACTCCAAATAATCAAGAGCCACTTCAAGTCCATTTATATCAGCATTATAGCTGTCATTAATTACCAAACATCCATTTATTCCCTCCTTCTGCTCTAAGCGCATTGCCACAGAATGCAAATGCTTTACACGATCCACAACAACCTCAGGTTCAAATCCAAGAACCAAAAGTATTGTAATAGCATGGAATGCATTTTCGTAGGAGGAGCTATCGGAAAAAGGAATTACCACCTGATATGATTTTTCCATCCATCTAAAATTAACCTTCCAACTCGTTACGAGCTCCTGAAAATCAATAATCTGCAAGTTGGAATCTTCCATCTCCCCCCAAGAAATAAGCTCTTTATGCGAATATTTCTCCACCAACTCATTGTGTACCAATGGATGATCTGAACAATAAATAATCTTTGAACACTCACTGAATAGTGTTAATTTCTCAGCCAACTTCTCGGCCACTGTTGAAAAATTCTCTTGATGTGCAGTTCCAATATTAGTAATTATACCAATAGTAGGCTTAATCATCTGCTCGAGCTTAACCATCTCGTTTGGCTTGGATATACCCGCCTCAATAACAGCTAATTGAGTATCCTTATGAATTAATGAAAGTGATATTGGCACCCCCAATTGACTATTATAGCTTCGAGGTGACCTCACCGTATTTCTGTCATTTCCAATCAATTGCACAATCCACTCTTTTACAATTGTCTTGCCATTACTACCCGTTACGGCTACTAATGGCTTAGTATATAATGCCCTATGTCGTTCGGCAAACTCCTGTAAAGCCACGAGAGTATCATCTACCCAAACAAAATTACAAGTAGAAAGCAAAGGGCTATCTGGCTTAAACCCATTTTTTACCACAAAGCTCTGAACACCCTTTGCGGCCATTTCATGAATATAAAGATGACCATCATTATGACTTCCAACCAAGGCAAAAAAGAGCGAATCACCACTACTTGGAGTTCGCCTACTATCAAAAACGATATTCGAAAGAGTTTGGTCAGAAACAATATGCTTATCTGAAAAATGAACAAACTGGCAAAACTCGGAAAACTTGTAGTTCATAATAATTGTTGATAATCAAAGACTTAACGTCAAATCAATGAAAAATATGGTCTCTATCTAATAGAAAGTAAGGAGTAGATTACAACAAGATTTTGCAATTTTTGCGCTCCTCAACCGTTCTTATGGACAAAATTAGTTAAATTGGCGCTCATTATCGTAAAAAGCAGGTCAATTGTTTTCGATGCATTGAAGATAAAGCTCATCATCTGAATTCAAAAACGAGATATTATTATGGAGAAAGAGGCACTACTTGCAATTATCATCAACGACCTTAAAGAGGTTGATATTCTGATGAATACCTTTAACAAACCAGGCGCTATTGATAAAGATTTTCTTCAGTTAGCAATGACGAAGATAAATCATATTACCAATGAGATGAAAATGCTCGAAAAATACAGTAGTACTTCGGAACAAATTACAGCACCTTTAATCGCACAAACCTCTGAACCAGAGCCATCTGCCACACCTGCTACTGTAAATCCAGAACCAGCAGTGATAGTTAAGGAGGTGATTAAAGAGAGTAACCCCACACCAAGAGACTATTTTACACTTGAAACAGCATCGGAAGAGATAAAGGAGGAGACTCGTGTTATTAAAGACGAGATAGAACCTATTTCCAATTCTACTACGACAAAAAAGGAGAACGTTGCGATAGAAACGCCTCAAACTAGCATTAACGAGGTTAAAGCGCCAGCGCCTAAAGTGGAGGAAATAAAAGCGGAAATAGAGGAGAAAGTCACCATAGCCCCTAAAATTGAGCAAAAAGTTAAAGAGGAGCCTAAAAAAGAGGAGCCTCATACACTTAAAGATGTTATTGCTCAAAATAAAAAGTCGGTTAACGACGTTATGAATGAGAAAAAAGTGTCGCCTCAGCCACTTGGAGCCAATATTGTTGTGCCAGTAGCCAACATTTACAAAGCCATAGGCATTAACGATAAACTTCTGTTTCAGAGAGAGTTATTCGGCGGAAAAGGCGACTTAATGAATCAAGTTATTGATCAACTCAATGAGATGAAGAGTTACGATGATGCTCACGCCTTTTTAAGTTCAGCATTTGATTGGAACTTTGAAAATGAGCGAGTTATTAGTTTTTTAAACATTGTAAAACGCAGATATTTATAAAAGATGGGAAAACTCTTTATTGTACCCACACCAGTTGGTAACCTCGAAGATATAACCCTTCGCGCAATAAATACCCTTAAAAGCGTTGATTTTATCTTAGCTGAAGATACCCGCACAAGCGGATTCTTGCTCAAGCATTATAACATCGACAAAAAACTATATTCACACCATAAATTCAACGAACACTCCACCACCGACAAGGTGGCTGAACGATTGAAAGGTGGTGAGAATGCTGCTCTCATCTCCGACGCAGGTACTCCTTCCATCAGCGATCCAGGATACTTGGTAGTTAAAAAATGTATTGATGAGGGTGTTGAAGTTGAATGTCTGCCAGGAGCAACAGCTTTTGTTCCTGCACTGGTAAACTCGGGGCTTCCAACAGAACGTTTTATATTTGAAGGCTTTTTACCAATAAAAAAAGGGCGACAAACTCGACTAAAAGAACTAGCTCAAGAGACACGCACCATGGTTTTTTACGAATCGCCATTTAGATTAGTAAAAACCTTAGAACAGTTTGCCGAATACTTTGGAGAAGAGCGCCAAGCCTCAGTTTCACGCGAAATATCAAAGATGTTTGAAGAGAATGCACGCGGAACTGTGCGTGAACTGATCACTCACTTTTCGCTAAAAAATGTTAAGGGTGAGATAGTTGTTGTAGTGGACGGATTGAAATTGAAATGATTTAGTATATTTGTGAGTGTATTTTTAAAACTAAAAATTTAAATTTAAGAAGATGAAGAATTTATTAGTAGTACTTTTTGCCCTTTTATTAATAACATCTTGCGACAATCGTCCAAGTAAAGATGAATACCAAGCGAAACAAGACTCATTAATGGTTAATGTTCGTGAAAAAGAGAAAGCTATTGAAGATTTAGTATCGTCATTAGTAGCGATCGATGAGAACGTTCAAAAAATCAAAGAGCAAGAGAAAATTATCACTTTAGATGTTAATAAAGGTGGTGAAATGGACAAGAGCGTTGAAGAGCGTATCAACAACGACGTTCAGCAAATCTATAACCTTTTGTTAGAGAACAAAGAGAAAGTTAAAAAACTTCAATCTCAACTTAACAACACTCGTTTAGATGTTAAAAAACTAAATGTATTAGTTGAAAGCTTAACAAATCAAGTAAAAGCTCAAGAAGAGGAGATTGCTCAATTAAAAGTTTTATTGGAAGAGAAAAACATCAAAATTGAAGGTTTAACTCAGTCTTTAGACTCTCTTAAAACAGACAATACAGCAACAAAAGAGGTTCTTTCTGAAACAACGAACAAACTGTACACTGCATATTATGCTGTTGGTACTAAAAAAGAACTTAAAGCTCAAAAATTGATAACAGAAGGCGGTTTATTTACAAAAGCAAAAATTAACCCAACCGATTTTAACACAGATTTCTTTACAAAAATCGATATTCGTAACACTACCTCTATCGAAACTCACGGTAAAGAGGTAAAAGTATTATCTTCTCATCCTGCTGATTCTTACTCTATTGTAGGTGGCGAAGGTGAAAAAACTATCAACATCACCAACCAAGATAAATTCTGGAGTTTGGCTAAATACTTGATCGTTCAAGTTGACTAATAACACCATTTTGTTTTATAAAAAAGAAGGCTACTCAATAAGGTAGCCTTCTTTTTTACATATTGATATGGAACCAATTACAATCGTTTACTTATAATCGGGTTTAAACTCTCTTTTCAACCCCTCTACAACATCAAATGCGATAGGACAAACAAGACTATTATGATACGTAATCTGCAAAACCTGATAGATTCGCTCATGGTCGGTGTGTGGGTAGGTTTTACAAGCTTTGGGACGTGCTTCATAGATAAGACAACGATTGTCTTCTTGCAAAAAAGGACAAGGTTGTGAACGAAAAACATAATCGCCATCTTTATCAAGCTCAAGATACTTCTCCAACAAATCAGCCGACTTCATTTTCAAGAACTTAGCCATCTTATCCAAATCACGATCCATCACAATGGGACTTATCGATTTGCAACAGTTAGCACACTCCAAACAATCAATACGCTCTACTGCATCATCATGCAAGGCATAGGTCACCTCATTCAAATTCTTAGGAATTCGCTTCCCTAATCTCTGGAGAAATAGTTTATTCTCCTTCGCTTTATTAAGCGATTGTTCTCTATGTTTAGAAAGATCTAACGTCATCTGTTGTTTTACGTTTATATTGTGAGGCAAAAAGCCCAGAAATTACTATCAAAATACCAATAATCTTTTGCCAGCCAATAACCTCATCGAGCAATGTCCAAGCAAAAATAGCAGTTAAAACAGGAATCAAATTGACAAATGCACTCGACCGTGTAACGCCAATTAGCCTAACACCATGAGTATAAAGCACAAACGCAATTGTAGAGGCAAAAACAGCCAAGAGTAAAATTGCCGAAAGTGCTTTAAAAGAGTGATTTGCAACCATAACACCATCCCATTCCATAAAGATAAATAGCGGTAAGAAATAGACAATCCCACCAATATTTTGATAAGCGACAATAGAGTAACCCGAATATCGATGAGAGAGATGTTTTAATAGCAATCCATAAAAGGTAGCACTAAAAACAGCTAACCCCATTAGCAGGATCCCATTTAGAGGGGCATTTAACGAAAATCCCTTGTCCACAACCATCATCAAAACACCCGTTATAGAAATAACAATTCCTATAATATTCATAACAGATATGCGCTCTTTGAGCACAAAAAATGCCAAAATAGGAACAAAAAGTGGTATGGTAGAGATGATAACCGAAGCTAATGTGGTTGAGATGAGTTGTAATCCAAAATTCTCACCAATAAAATAGAGAAAGGGTTCAAAAACTGAGAGTAATATAAACCACTTAATATCTCCCTTTTGTATGGGTTGAAGTTGATTAGATATAATAAGAAATAGAAAGATTAAAACGGTACTTACAATAAGGCGCAAAAAGATGACCGCAATAGGCGAATAAACCTCCAGAGCCATCTTAGACCAGATAAAGGACATTGCCCAGATAGCCATTGCCCCCAGCAGACTAAAAAATACCGACTTCTTCATCTGAACCATTCCCTATCGCTTTCTTTGAAAAAATTGTTTCATTATCTCCCCACATTTATCCTCTAAAACACCGCCAATAACTTCTGTACGAGGATGAAAGAGCGTAGGCGAATGTTTTAAACAACCGCGTTTTTCGTCTCTAGCGCCATAGACAACTCGAGTAATCTGCGACCATTGCAATGCCCCAGCACACATAGGACAAGGCTCCAAGGTTACATATAACGTACAGTCGTGCAGGTATTTACCTCCCAAATAATCCGTTCCCTGCGTAATGGCAAGCATCTCGGCATGAGCCGTTACATCATTAAGTGTTTCGGTTAAATTATGCGCTTTGGCAATCACCACATCGTTACAAACAACTACGGCACCCACAGGTATCTCATCTTTCAAAAAAGCCTCCTCTGCCTGCCTAAACGCTTGCTGCATGTAGTAATCGTGACCAAAAGTGATCTTTGTCATAACTTTACACCTCTTACCTTTGAAAAAAATCTCTAATTATTTAAATTTTTCTTTATATTTTCGCCTTGTGAAAATAGTGGGTGCAAAAGTACCACTTTTATTTTCTTAACTAGTAACTTTATCGTTCATTAGTTCGTTTAGAAAGATTAAAAAGTATATATATGTACAGGACGCATACGTGTGGCGAATTACGAATATCGGATGTAAACAAAGAGGTTACCCTTGCCGGTTGGGTACAAAAAGTGAGAAACTTAGGTGGAATGACCTTTATTGACTTACGCGACAGATATGGTTTAACTCAATTAGTTTTTAATGAGGAGACTTTGGCCGAAGTTACCGAAGAGGCTCGCAAACTTGGTCGTGAATTTGTAATTCAAATTGTTGGACAAGTTTCGGAACGAAGCAATAAAAACAACAAAATTCCTACGGGTGATGTGGAGATATTAGTAAACAAACTTACTTTATTGAACCCATCGGATTTGCCTCCATTTACCATTGAAGATGAGACAGATGGTGGCGATGAATTACGCATGAAATATCGCTATCTCGATCTACGTCGTAACCCAGTTCGTAAGAATTTGGAGCTTCGTCATAAAATGGGCTTTGAAACACGTGCATTCTTAGATGCTCAGTACTTCATCGAAACAGAAACACCTGTATTAATAAAATCAACGCCAGAAGGTGCACGCGATTTTGTGGTTCCTTCTCGCATGAATCCAGGTCAGTTTTACGCTTTACCTCAATCACCGCAAGTATTTAAACAGCTTTTGATGGTGGCCGGTTTTGACCGTTATTTCCAAATAGTAAAGTGTTTTAGAGATGAAGATTTACGCGCCGATCGCCAGCCAGAGTTTACTCAAATCGACTGCGAAATGGCATTTGTGGAGCAAGAGGATGTTCTGAACACTTTTGAAGGGCTTGCAAAACACCTCTTTAAAAAATTAAAAGATATCGAATTTCAAGGCGATTTTCCTCGCATGACTTATGCCGATGCGATGCGCCTTTATGGATGCGACAAACCAGATATTCGTTTTGGAATGCCATTCGTAGAGATTACGGACAAAGTTAAAACGGGTGCTTTCAAGATTTTTGACGAAGCAGAATATGTGGGCGGTATCTGTGCCGAAGGTTGCGCTGGCTACACACGTAAAGATATTGACAAACTTACAGATTTCGTAAAGCGTCCACATTTAGGGGCTCAAGGGCTTATCTATGTGAGATATAATGAAGATGGTACATTAAAATCATCGGTTGATAAATTTTACTCTGAAGAGATATTGAAAGAGTGGGCTGTTGCTTTTAGTGCAAAACCGGGCGATTTAATACTAATCTTAGCTGGCTCAATTAAAAAGACGCTTAATGCACTTTGTGAGTTGCGTTTAGAGGTAGGTTCGATTCAAGGTCTTCGCGATAAAAAGAAATTCTCACCACTTTGGGTAATTGATTTCCCTCTGTTAGAGTGGGATGAAGAGAGCAACCGCTTTTTTGCGATGCACCACCCATTTACCTCGCCAAAACCAGAAGATTATGATCTGTTAGAGAGCAACCCGAAAGCGGTTCGAGCAAACGCTTATGACCTGGTTATCAATGGCGTAGAGATTGGCGGTGGTTCTATTCGTATTCATGACGACAAACTACAACAACGTATGTTTAGCATCTTAGGATTCACAAAAGAGGATGCCGAATATCAGTTTGGATTCTTAATGAACGCCTTTAAGTATGGTGCTCCTCCGCATGGTGGTTTAGCCTTTGGTTTCGACCGTTTAGTATCGTTATTCGCTGGCTTAGACTCTATCAGAGACGTTATTGCTTTCCCTAAAAACAATTCAGGACGCGATGTGATGATTGATTCACCATCATTAATCCATCAAAGTCAGTTAGATGAACTCAAAATTGCGGTAACAGCAAAATAAGAGCTTAGAAATATATTCGTAAAGCGGTTATTCGAAAGGGTAACCGCTTCTTTATTGTAGATTTTTGAAGAATTTGGTTTGTAGAAAGAATTGTTGTAGTTTCAAAATCAAATTAAAAATCTACAAACCATGAGACTAACCATTCTTACAATCATCGCACTCTTATCGACGTGCATCAATGCCATTGATTATAAAGGCATTATAGTTGACAACCTGACAAAACAACCTATTGCTTATAGTTCAATTTTAGCATTAGAGAGCAGTTTAGGCACCATCACGAACGAGGAGGGAGAATTTACGATGCAGTCGAACAGTGAGCAAATTAGAGTTATTTGTTCGTCATTAGGTTTTGTGGCAGATACTTTTGAGCTAAACAGCGCGTCCACCTACCACCATCTATCGTTAAAAGCCACAACAATAGATTTAAATACGGTTGATATTACGACAGAAACCTATCCGAGAAGCTTGATTTTGAAGGCGATAGAAAAGATTCGACATTCGGACTCAACAGAGGTGTATTGCAATGCCTTTTATCGACAATTTTCAAAAAACGACACCATTCCAACCGAATTTCGTGAGATAGTATTTCACACTGTTTCCAAAAGAGCGTTTGTGCAAAAAGTTGCTATTGAAAACGGACGGTATGCCATGAAGGAGAAGGGGAATTTGGGATTTGGCAACATGTTTCCATTTGCGAACCTACATGTATGGGGTTCGGTTTTATATGATTACAAAAATATATTAACCCATACAGATACGCTCCGCTACGAGCTTCTGGGTTCCACCAACTCCAACGGCAGAAAGATTGAAATTGTAAAAACCTCCCCTAGAATTCCAAGAAGCAAGAAACATAACGACTCTGTAACCTATTATATAGATGCTGAAACGTTTCAAATTATTGAGTGTAGAAACACCTCCTATCCTAAAAACGTTATCACAACAGGGAACCCTATTGCTGATGCAAAAAATGAGAAGATATCATACCAAATACGCTACGACTATATAAATGACACCATTATGCACCCAAGTTTTCTATCAATAGAGATTGATTACGATGTGCGAATTGGACTTGTGTATAGTAAAAATAATCATATTACTTCAAAAGTCCTATTTTCGGAGCCAACGCTGGTTAAGCCAAATTTAGAATTCACTGCTGTGGATGTTACGGCCAAAGATAAAGCGATAATTGAATCGGTGGCTTACGATAAGAGCTATTGGGAGAAAAACGCCGCATTTCAGGCAACAAAGGAGGAGATTGCGCTCATAAACAGCTTTAATGAGTCGAACTCGTTTACTTCGGAATCTCCCAAAAAAAAGTAAACTACTATTCTGCCAACAACTCCAAAGTGGCGGAGCCGGGTTAGGGATGGAAGCGGTAGCCCACAGCCACGCGTAGCTTGCGGAGCGGGGCGAGGACTACAAGCGGACAGCCCGACGGCAA